>NZ_KB902854.1:0-147515 GCF_000379565.1 Cupriavidus sp. UYPR2.512
CATGACCGGGCCCCAGCCGATGCCGGCGTACAGTTCCGTGGTGTAAGGGCGCGGGTTGTTGTAGCCGCCCGGGTAGTAGTACTGGAGCACGCCCAGGTCATAGTTGAATTCGGTGCCGGCGACCTTGAAGGTGTTCTTGAAGCCGCCGTAGAAATCCATCTCGACCGGGGCCGANACCGCCGGGTTGGCATCCTCGAGCCAGCTGATGCTGGAGTTCCAGTTGCCCACGTAGAAGCCGCTTTCGTGGGCGTAGTCAAAGCCACCCTGGATAGCCGGGCGCAGGTTGGTCTGGCTGATGCCGCGATAGCGGTAGTCCGAGACCAGCGACACATTGGCCGTGAACGTATGCGGCGATGCCGACCCGGCTGCGGCAGCGGCAGCGGCCGGAGCCACTGCAGGCGCCTCGGCGTCAGGCTGGGCTTGCGCCATGGCGGGCATGGCGGCGAAGATGAAGATGGAAGAGGCGGAACAAGCGAGCAGCGCGGCCGCGGTATGGCGCAGGTCAGTCATTGTTGTGGTGACGAGAGTTGAAGGAATCCCCGTTGCAGGGAGCCTCGCCACGATATGGCCTGACGCGTAAAAACAGTATCAAAAGTCGCGGTGCCCGCGTACAAATCCAATAAATGTGCGTGGATTCCAGCGTTATCCGGCAAACCGGTAGCCCAACCCGATTTCCGTCAGCAAGTGAGCGGGCCGCGCCGGGTCCGCTTCGAGCTTGTGCCGCAGATGGCCCATATAGACGCGCAGGTACTGGCTGCTTTCGGCCTGGGAGGGCCCCCACACTTCCCGCAGCAATTCCCGGTGCGTCATCACCTTGCCGCGGTGGGCGATCAGGACTGCCAGGAGACGATACTCGATCGGCGTCAGATGCACGGCCTGTCCCGAGCGGGTGACGACGCGGCTGGCCAGGTCAACCTGCACGTCGCCAAACACGATCTGGTGGGAGCCCTGGGCGTTGGCCCTGGCATGCCGGCGCAGCAGCACCCGCAGGCGTGCGACCAGTTCGCCAACGCCGAAGGGCTTGGTCAGGTAGTCATCCGCGCCGGCATCCAGCGCACCGATCTTGTCGGCCTCGCCGCTACGTGCCGACAGGACCAGTACCGGCACGTCAGTCCACGTACGTATCTCGCTGATCAGTTGCACCCCGTCTCCGTCCGGCAAGCCCAGGTCGAGAATGACGAGGTCAGGTTGCCGGGTGCCTGCCTCGATCAGTCCGCGCTTGAGCGATTCGGCCTCGTGCACGGTGCAACCTTCGGACTCCAGGGTCGAGCGAACAAAGCGCCGGATATGCGGCTCATCCTCAACCAGCAAGACTGTTGGGGAAAAATCAAATGGCATCAACTCCCTCTCTTTGCGTGCGTGCCGGGATCCCAGGCATCAGGCTGCTCCGGCTCCACCGCTGGCGGATTCCCACGCGGCAACGCCAGCAGGAAGCGCGCGCCCGCCTGGCCGCCGGGCCGGTCTGGCCGTTGCGCGGGTTCCACCCAGATGCGCCCGCCATGGGCTTGTACGATGGCCTCGCATACGGCGAGGCCCAGGCCGACGCCCGCCGTCGCGGATTCGCGCTCACCGCGCGTGAATTTCTCGAAGATCTGCCGTTCCTTGCCCTTGGGCACGCCCGGGCCATCATCCTCTACCGCAATCCTGATCTCGTCGCCGACCGCCGCGGCCGAGAGCCGGATCTCTGTGCCAGCAGGCGTGTATTTGGCGGCATTCTCCAGCAGGTTGCACAGCACACGCTCGATCAGCACGGCGTCGCATTCGATCAGGGGTACCCGGGACAAGTCGGCGACAGCAACCCGGTGGTGCTCGAGCGCCTCGCGCATGGCAGCCAGGCTGGCGCCGACGAGCTCCTCCACCGATTGCCACGCCTTGCTCGTCCGGACTTCCCGGCTCTGCAGCTTCGCCATGTCCAGCAGATTCACCACCATGGTCCGCATTCGCCTGGCCTGTTCCAGCATGGCGGCCACGGTCTCGGCCAGTGACGGCGTCAGTCCGGGACCGCTACGCTGCATGGTTTCCGCCATGCCGATCAGGCTTGTCAGCGGGGTTCGCAGGTCATGGGAGACAGCGGCCAGCAATGAGCTGCGCAGACGCTCTGATTCCATCGACAGCAAGGCCTGCTGCGCCACTTCGACGTAATGCAAGCGCTCGATGGCGATTGCGATCAGCGTGCAGAACACATCGACCTGGCGCCGTAGCCCAGGTTGCGCAAAGGCGCGTGATACCGCAGGCTCGACCGCCAGGACGCCACGGGTCTGCATCGGCGCCTTCAATGGCAGATACAGCACCGTGCTGCCCGGCAACGTATGCGTGCCGGTGCCTGCGGGTTGGCCGTGATCGAATACCCACTCTGCCAGTACACGGTCGATCGAGTCGGTTCGCGCCCCGGTGTCATGCTGCTCCACATCAGACACGGGTGGCAGCAAGCGGCCTTCCGGAGAAACCAGGAAGAAGGCTGAATTGGCATCGAAGGCAGCACGCAGGAAGCGGCTGGCGATCGAGACAATCTGGTCCGGCATCAGCGCCGCGGAGAGTTCCCGGGCCAGCTCGTAGAGCGTGCGAGCATCGTTCTCGCGCTGCACCGCCACTTGCGCCTGTTCGCGCAAGCCGGCCGTCAGTTGCCCGATGACCAGCCCCACCGATAGCAGCACGACGAACGTCAGCAGATACTGCACGTCGCTGACGGCGAACGACAGCCGCGGCGGTACGAAGAAGAAGTCGAAAGCGGCCACGGCCAATACCGATGCCAGCGCCGCCGGTCCGCGGCCATGACGGAGCGCGACGCCGACCACCGCCGCCAGGAACAGCATGGCAATGTTGACGACGTCGAACCAGGGGAGCGCCAGGGCCGACAGCGCCGTGGCACCGGCACACCATACCGCTGCCAGCAAATAGTCTTTGCGCGTGGCCCCGTCGCCCGGCGCGGGCGCGTCTGGCTCGTCCGTGCCATGGCGCGGGCGAAGATCCACCCGCGTCGTGTCTGCCGCCACGCGGATGATATCAATCTCCGGACACCCGATCGCCAGCGCATCGGCAAAACTGCGGCGGCCGAACAGCCACGCCGGCGCGTTCACAAATGGGGTCAAGGCCAGCCCGAGAAGAGAGCGGGCCCGCTCCATAACGGAGGCGCCCCCCCGGCGCCAGTCTGCCGGCGCCCGGCCGATGACCACCTTGGTCAGGTTGTGGCGGCGCACGTACCCCACGATTGCCTGGACCATGTCGTTGCCCGCCAGGGTCTCTGTGCGTGCGCCCAGCTCCTCTGCGAGACGCATGGCCGTCTGCAGGCGAGTTTTGGCGAAATCGGACGGGGGTGTCAGCCTGGGTGTGGCGATGGTCACCACATGCCAGTCGCAATCGAGCTGGCCGGCAAGCCGGCGCGCACTCCTGACCACCTGCTCGGCGTCGTCACCACTGCCAATGCAAGCCAGCACGGCCTCCCGGGTCCGCCACACGCCTTGCACGGCTTCGGACTGACGCCACGCCCGGACATCGGAGTCGACCCGGTCGGCGGTCCTGCGCAGCGCCAGCTCGCGCAGGGCGATCAGATTGCCTTTTCGGAAGAAATTGCGCGCCGCATGTCGCGCCTGCTCCGGCAGATAGACTTTGCCTTCCTTCAGCCGGCGCAGCAGCTCGTCGGCCGGCAGGTCCACCAGCACGACTTCGTCGGCGCTGTCAAACACAACGTCCGGCACGGTTTCCCAGACGCGGATGCCAGTGATGCCGCCCACCGCCTCATTCAGGCTGTCCAGATGCTGCACATTGACCGTGGTCCAGACGTCGATGCCGGCGGCCTGCAGTTCCTGGATATCCTGCCACCGCTTGGGATGGCGACTGCCCGGTGCGTTGGAATGGGCCAGTTCGTCAACCAGGACCAGGGCCGGTTGCCGGACCAGCGCCGCGTCCAGGTCGAACTCCTGCAGAACCCGCTCGCGGTACGGTACGTCCTTCATGGGCAATCGCTCGATACCGGCGATCAGCGCTTCGGTCTCTGCGCGGCCGTGGGTCTCCACGACGCCAATGACAACATCGGTTCCCTGCGCAGACGCCGCCCGCGCGGCGGTGAGCATGGCGAACGTCTTGCCGACCCCGGCAGACGCGCCAAAATAGACCCTGAGCTTGCCGCGCAAGGCGCGAGCGCCTTCCTCCTGCACCATCTGGAGCAGGGCATCGGGGTTAGGGCGCGCGCCAGTTTCGCGCAATTCGGCATCAGGCATCGGTCGACTCACCCTCTATTCTTGCACTGGCAAGCCAGTTCTGCATCGCATCCGCGCGCCAGCGCCGTTCCCGCGGGAGGGCGACCCCGCCGGATCGACCCGCCGCGTCCCGGCACTGGGTTACTTCCGCGCGATGGCATCCAGTCCAAGGTTCAGTTTCAAGACATTGACTCCCGGGTCGCCCAGGACCGGCAGTAGCGGCGTTTCGGTATTTGCCGAAATCAGTTGCATCACCTGCTCGATCGGAATCCCCCTGGCGCGGGCCACGCGCGCCGCCTGGTACGCTGCGGCCGCAGGGCTGATGTGCGGGTCGAGCCCGCTGCCGGATGCCGTGACCAGGTCCACTGGCACGGGGGCCTGGTTGTCCGGATCTGCGGCGTGCAGGGCGTCGATGCGCGCGCGTGCGGCGTCGGTCAGCGCCGGATTGGTGGGGCCCAGGTTGGATCCGGCCGAAGCCGAGGAGTTATACGGCATCGGCGCCGTGGCCGACAGCCGGCCCCAGAAGTACCTTGGGTCGGAGAACGGCTGGCCGATCGGTTCCGAGCCAACCATCTTGCCATCCTTCTCGATCAGCGAGCCGCCTGCCTGATGCGGGAACACGGCTTTGGAGATTGCCGTGATCACGCCGGGATACAGCAGGCCGGTCACCAGCGAAAGGCCAACGAACACCACCAACATTGGCCGCAACAAGCCACCTTGCACGGGTGCCGGCGACGGCTGCCGGGACTGCACTTGCGTATTCATGGAATGCTCCGAATCATAGGAGAAAATCAGACCCAGCCAAACAGGGCCAGGATCATGTCGATCAGCTTGATGCCGGCAAACGGAACCAGGATGCCGCCCAGGCCGTAGACCAGCAGGTTGCGGCGCAGCAGCACCGCGGCGCCCAGTGGCCGGTAGACCACGCCCTTGAGCGCAAGCGGGATCAGCACCACGATGATGAGCGCGTTGAAGATCACCGCCGACATGATGGCCGACGCCGGCGTGGCGAGCCCCATCACATTGAGCAGGTTGAGCTGCGGATAGGTGGTGGCAAACGCCGCCGGGATGATCGCGAAGTACTTGGCGATGTCATTGGCCACGCTGAAGGTCGTCAGCGAGCCGCGCGTCATCAGCATCTGCTTGCCGATCTCGACGATCTCGATCAGCTTGGTCGGGTTGCTGTCCAGGTCCACCATGTTGCCGGCTTCCTTGGCCGCCTGGGTGCCGCTGTTCATCGCGACGGCCACGTCGGCCTGGGCGAGTGCCGGGGCGTCGTTGGTGCCGTCGCCGGTCATCGCGACCAGCCGGCCTTCGGCCTGGTACTGGCGGATCAGCTTGAGCTTGGCTTCCGGCGTGGCTTCGGCCAGGAAGTCGTCAACGCCTGCTTCCGCCGCAATCGAAGCCGCCGTCAGCCGGTTGTCGCCGGTGATCATCACGGTCTTGATGCCCATCTTGCGCAGTTCGCCGAAGCGCTCGCGAATGCCGGTCTTGACGATGTCTTTCAGTTCGATCACGCCAAGCACGCGCACCGAATCGCCATTGGCGTCGGCTACCACCAGCGGCGTGCTGCCGACGCGGGCGACCTCATCAACGGCTTGCAAGACCGCCTCGGGGAACTTGCCGGCGCGTTCCGTGACGTAACGGCGCACGGCATCGGCGGCGCCCTTGCGCACGTGACGCTCGCTGCCGTCATCGCTCAGGTCAACACCGCTCATGCGGGTCTGGGCGCTGAACGGCACGAATTCCGGCTTGAGGTTTGCCATTACCGGCGCCGTCAGCCCCGGCAGCTGGCGGGCCAGCGTGATGATGCTGCGGCCTTCCGGCGTCTCGTCGGCCAGCGACGACAGCCACGCCGCTTCCGCGAGTTGCAACGGCGACACGCCCGGGGCCGGGATGAAGCGCGATGCCTGACGGTTGCCATGGGTAATGGTGCCGGTCTTGTCGAGCAGCAGCACGTCCACGTCACCAGCGGCTTCGACGGCACGGCCCGAGGTGGCAATCACGTTCGCTTCCATCATCCGGCTCATACCCGCCACGCCAATGGCTGACAGCAGCCCGCCGATCGTGGTGGGAATCAGGCAAACCAGAAGGGCCACCAGTACCGTGATCGTCACCGGCACGCCAGCCTTTGTCACCAGGACGCTGTAGAGCGAGAACGGCTGCAGCGTGGCCGTGGCCAGCAGCAGCACGATGGTCAGCCCGACCAGCAGGATCGTCAGGGCCAGTTCGTTCGGTGTCTTTTGCCGCTTGGCGCCTTCAACCATGGTGATCATGCGGTCGATGAAGCTCTCGCCGGGGTTGGTCGTGATGCGCGCCACGATCCAGTCGGACAGGACGCGCGTACCGCCGGTCACCGAGGAGAAGTCGCCGCCCGACTCGCGGATCACCGGCGCCGATTCGCCGGTGATGGCGCTTTCGTCGACCGAAGCCACGCCGTCGATCACTTCGCCGTCGCCGGGGATCATCTCGCCGGCCTGAACCAGCACCACGTCGCCGCGGCGCAGCGCCGTCGCGGGGCGCGCTTCGGTGGCACTGCCACGCTTGCCGTCCTTCAGCACATGGGCGGTGACCGTGGTCTTCAGCCCGCGCAGCGCCTCCGCCTGTTGCTTGCTCCGGCCTTCGGCGAGTGCCTCGGCAAAGTTCGCGAACAGCACTGTGAACCACAGCCACACCGACACCGCCAGAATGAAGCCCGCGGATTCTCCACCGGGGGCTGCCGCCGGCGCGGCCATTGCCTTCAGGAAAAGGATAGTGGTCAGGATGCTGCCCACGTAGACCACGAACATCACCGGATTGCGCAGCTGGTCGCGCGGCGACAGCTTCCTGAAGGCCGCGACCAGCGCGGGCTTCACCAGCGCCGGCGCGAACATGCTGCGCGCCGGCGGGCGATGATGGTGGGAACCGTGTTGCCGGTCGGACACCGGTGCGCTCTTCGCCTGAAGCGTGTTGGAGGAAGACGCTTCAGCCGTCCTGGCGCCGCGCTTGGCCACTGGGGCCATCGAATCTGGTTGCATGGTTTCTCCGCAATCCGCTAGAGCCATCCGGCACTTGCCTCTGCAGGGCAGTGCAGGTACCGGACGTATAGGAATGCTCGATATTTCGTAGTCAGTAGTCGCTTTACTTCGCCGCGGTTGCCGTCACCGCTCCCTGGAGCTGTTCGGCGACCGGGCCCAGCGCCAGCGCGGGGACATAGGTCAGCGCCCCGACCAGCAGCACCGTGCCCACTAACAGGACGACGAACAGCGGGCCGTGCGTCGGCATGGTGCCGCCGCTCACCGGCACGCGCTTCTTGGCTGCCAGCGAACCCGCCAGCGCAAGGACCGGGATAATGATCCAGAACCGGCCCAACCACATGGCCGCCGCCAGCAGCGTGTTGTAGAACGGCGTGTTGGCAGACAAGCCCGCAAAGGCGCTGCCATTGTTGTTGGCCGCCGACGAGAGCGCGTACAGGATCTCCGAGAAGCCGTGCGTGCCGGGATTGAACACCCCCGCGCGTCCTGCCCCGGTCATCACCGCCATGGACGCGCCGAGCAGCACCAGCAGCGGCGTGACCAGGATCGCCACGGCCGTCATCTTCATTTCGTAGACTTCGATCTTCTTGCCGAGGTACTCCGGCGTGCGCCCGATCATCAGTCCGGCGATGAACACCGCGAGCACGGCGTAGACCAGCATGCCGTACAGCCCAGAGCCGACGCCGCCGAACACCACCTCGCCCAGCTGCATCAGCAGCATCGGCACCAGGCCACCGATGGCGGTGAAGGAGTCATGCATGGCATTGACCGCGCCGCACGACGCCGCGGTCGTGATGGTGGCGAACAGTGTCGAAGCGGCGATGCCGAAGCGCGTTTCCTTGCCTTCCATATTGCCGCCGGCCTGCCACAGCGACGCGGCGTGATCCACCGGCAATCCGGCCAGCGCCGGGTTGGCCACCTGCTCGGACATTGCCGCCAGGCAGGCCATCGCGACAAAGATGACCGTCATGGAGGCCAGCACCGCCACACCCTGTCGCCTGTCGCCCACCATCTCGCCAAAGGTAAAGCACAGCGCCGCCGGGATCAGGAAGATCGCCAGCATCTCGAGGAGGTTGGCCAGGGCATTCGGGTTCTCGAACGGATGCGCCGAGTTGGCATTGAAGAAGCCGCCGCCGTTGGTGCCCAGCATCTTGATGGCTTCCTGCGAGGCAACCGGGCCCATCGCCAGCGTCTGCTTGTCGGTCTTCAGGTCTTCCGTCACCGGCTTGCCTTGTGCATCGAGCACCGGTTGCCCGGCCGCATCCAGCTTCGGCTGGCTGTACTCAACCGGCGTGACCAGGCTGGCTTCCTTGTAGGCATCGAAGTTCTGGATCACACCCTGGCTGACCAGCGCCAGCGCAATCACGGTCGCGATCGGCGCCAGCACGTACAAGGTGACCCGCGTCATGTCGACCCAGAAATTGCCGATGGTGGCGGCGCTCTGGCGCGCGAATCCGCGAATCAGCGCGAACACCACGGCGATGCCGGTCGCCGCGGACAGGAAGTTCTGCACGGTGAGCGCGAGCATCTGCGTCAGATAGCCCATGGTCGATTCGCCGGCGTAGCCTTGCCAGTTCGTATTGCTGACAAAGCTGATGGCCGTGTTGAAGGCCGAGTCTGGCGTGACAGCGCCGAAGCCTTGCGGGTTCAATGGCAGCATGCCTTGCACGCGCTGCAGCGCATAGACTGCCACCACGCCAAGCAGGTTGAACGCCAGGACGGCGACGGTGTACTGCTTCCACCCCATCTCGGTATCGGCACGCACGCCGCCCAGGCGATACAGCAGCCGTTCCAGCGGTCGGCCCCAGACGGTCAGCGAATAGTTGCTGTCTTCCACAGCGCGCCGGATATAGCGTCCGAGAAAAGGGGCGCACGCCAGGAGGATGGCGAGATAGAGGACCAGCAGGCCCAAGAATTGGGAGGACATCAGAATTTCTCCGGCCGGAACAACGCAATGAGGAGGTAAACAAAAATGGCAATGGCCAGCACGCCGCTCAACAGATCGGTCCAGCCCATCACAACCTCCTGTCCGACGCGCTGTTCTTTGCCGGCATCTGGTCATGCGGGCTGCAGTGCTCGCTGCCTGCCGGAGATTTCGGCGCAAGCACGGCGCAAAGCCCCAGCAGGGCCGCGCTCAACACGCCGAAGCCAATCAATACGATCAAAAAGATCCCGTCCATAACAAAGCACCCTTGAATGGTTTCGGCTTGCAGATTAGCGACGGGGTCGTAAAAACAGGGTAGAAAGGTGGCCGGTGCGTATAAAGAACGCATAAAGATTCCGGCAATCAGCTTGCGCATGCGAGCCAATGTGCACTTTCCTGGCTGCTGGCGATCGTGATGCCTGGTGGCAAGGCCGCGGCGGTTGGCTGAGGTGCTTGGCCGGCGCGGCGCTTCTTTATCGAATCTTTACGCGATCGATGGCGCCATATACCGCCCAGCGCGTCAATCGAGTGGCTTGACCCGCCGGAACGCCCCAAGGAGTGCGAGGTCGTACGCGATCTTGAGCACGCCGCAGGCAACCAGCGGAGTCCCGACCCAGCCCATGGCCAACAGCGCGCCCGCCAGGGTCGGGCCGAATGCGGCAGCCAGGCTCCTGGGCACGGCGGTCAGGCTTGCCGCCGCCGGCCGCTCGGGCGGCGTCACCACGGCCATGACATAGGCGGTCCGGGTCGGTACATCCATCTGCGACAGCGCGCTGCGTACGAGCAACAGCGCCAGGGTCGCCGGCAGGGAGGGGGAGAACGCGGCCGCGATCAGGCAGAGGCTGGACGGAATATGGGTGAACACCATCGTATTCAGCAGGCCGAACCTGCGAGCCAGTGGCGCAGCCACGAGCTGGGAGCCGGCGCTGAGCAGCCCGGCCCAGAAAAAGAACTGCCCGGCGGCACCAATGGAAAGGCTGAAGCGCTGCATCAGCCAGAGCGCCAGCAGGGAATTCACCACCAGGCCGCCGGCAAATGCGTCGATGCTGAAGAGCAGCGCAAGGCGGGTAACGATCCGGCGAGACGGTCCCAGCGGGATTCTCGCCTTTGCCAGGTGCGGTGGTGGCGCCGGCATGCGGGCATAGAGGATCCAGAGTGCGGCACCGGTCAGGGCATAGATCATGAACATGGCCCGCAGCGCGCC
Organism: Cupriavidus sp. UYPR2.512; assembly: GCF_000379565.1. Classification (NCBI taxonomy): domain Bacteria; kingdom Pseudomonadati; phylum Pseudomonadota; class Betaproteobacteria; order Burkholderiales; family Burkholderiaceae; genus Cupriavidus; species Cupriavidus sp. UYPR2.512. Next base: position 10,339 of record NZ_KB902854.1, read on the forward strand.
GAGGACAGGAACCCCAAGCTGCGCCGCGAGCCAATCCGGCAGCGCCGCCGCCAGCGCGCCAATGGCGGCGCAGAGGGCCCCGGTCAGGCTGTAGCGGGCGAACAGCGCAGTGCGGGCATCGGGGGCGGCCGAATCGGCAAGGCCGGCATGCTCAAGCGGCAGGAAGACGCTGACGTCTCCGGAGCTGGGGTTGAGCGTGCCAACGAATGCGACCAGCAACAGCGGCCAAAGGGAGGACAGCCCGGCGAAGCCTATGCCGGTCGCGGCCATCAACGCGGCCGCCGACACCAGCAGCCTGCGCTGCGGATAGCGGTGGCCGATCACGCCCACCAGGACCGTCGCCAGGGCCGAACCGATCAGGGTGGCGCTGCTGACCAGTCCCACTGCCAGCTGCGCGAAGCCGAGCGCCAGCAGGTACGCCGGCAGCAGCACGGCGATAAAGCCGTCGCAGAAGCCGCGCAACGCGCGGCCGACGAGAAGCGGCAAAGCGCCGGGATGAACGCCTGCGGGCAGGAGCAGGCGCGCAAGCCAGCCTCTGCTGACAGTCATGGCCGGGTCTTCAGATGTGCGCATCGCAATGGCATCCGTATTCCGGTCTTCTCATGCAGTCTGTGAAAATCCGTGGCGATCCCGCCGTACACGTACGGCGCCGGGAATGGCTGGCCAAATGTGAAAGCCTGGACTTCCGCTTCCGGCGATTCTCAGCCATTCGAAAAAGCGGTCAATGAATGGCCGAACTGTCTCAATCAGCTGACCTATCACCGATGCCGAAATGGAGCGTCACGGGCGTTCTCTGATCTTATGTTGGCAGACAAAGTGTCAATCAAGGGACAAGAAGCCTCATTGCCATTGGCGTGGCATTGCCCAATGAGATTCTTCAGTTCCGCTCGCATTCGTCGCAAATCCTTCAATCTTTCCTCCACAAGACTGAGCTTTTGCTCGGCCAGCGCGCGGGCTGTGCTGCACGTGCCGCCATCGGTCTGTCGCAGCAGTACCCGGACTTCATCCAGGGTGAACCCAAGCGACTGGGCCTGGCGAATGAAATGAAGCCGCTGCAAGCTCTGCTGCGAATACTGCCGAATGGCGCCATAGGCACGCTCTGGCACCGGCAGCAGGCCGCACCGATGGTAGTAGCGTACCGTCTCGACACCAACACCAGCCGCCCTGGCCAGCTTCCCGATTGTCAGTGTGTGGTCCATCGCTTGACTCCGTACCTTGGTACGGGCCTAGGCTACGCCTAAACCGCACATGCGGGAAGGGCGGATCGCACTGCGATAGGCAACGCCGGGGACCAGGTCGCCAGCCACGGCGACTGTCTACTGCCAATCGGCGGTGAGGCAAAGAGAGATGATGAGCGCCCTCAAGCTGCAGTCAGTCATCACCTGTCCCAAGTGCGCGCATGCAAAAGAAGAAACCATGCCCATTGATGCCTGCCAGTGGTGCTATGAATGCGAACACTGTCACGCGGTGCTAAGGCCAAAGGCCGGTGATTGCTGCGTCTTCTGCTCGTATGGCACCGAACGGTGCCCGCCCATGCAGCAGCAGTCTTGCTCGTGTGTTCGTTGACGCACGTACAGCGATGCATGACGTACCCTCGATGCGGCTCCTCCCGGATGGTCCCGGCTCTTACCCAGCCACGCTTGTCCGCGAGAACGTGTTCTTCTCGACAGTACGCGCCGCCCGCTGTATGTCGCGGGAAATTTAGAGAGGGGCCATTATGCAATCGCGGATCATTCGCGTTCTACCCGCAGAAGATGGTTGGGCATTGGAGTTCGGCGGCCTCAATTTAAAGGCCCAGAGATTTCCGACCATGGAAGCGGCAATCGCTGCGGGTTGGGACGTGGCCAGGCGAGAGAACGCCGAATTGCACATACATCGTCACGACGGGGATGTGCACTTGCGCAATGCGTGCGGTGACAAGCAACAGGAGCCGCAGCGGTAAGGCCGTACTAGCGCGCCGGCAAAATTCTGCCAATCAGTCCATAAATGGCCAATGGCCAAGTTGACCGAAGCTTCGGTCATTTGCAGAGTGGGCGTGCGAGTACGTCCAGGGTCGGGAAGCGCCGACCGCCAGCGCTCCTTCGCGGGCGCGCCTGAGTCCCTGCTCCTTTAGGGACAGAGCGTCACATTCTCAGTGCTCTCCAAGACGTGATTCAGAAGGCATTAATGTAGAGATATCTACAGCATTGAAATACGTGTTATGGGCTCCTAACATGCGCTCATGACTGCGTTCATCGCCCCCTGGGCTTTGCTGATCGTCACGCTACCAACCTCCGGCGCCACCGCCCGGATGCGGATCTGGCGCGCGATCAAGACTATTGGTTGCGCCGCACTGCGTGACGGCGCCTATCTCTTGCCTGCAGGCGATGAGCAAATCGCCCAGTTGCGCGAGTTGGCCGACGACGCCCGGCATGAAGGCGGCCAGGCCTGGCTCTTGAGTGTCCGCGCCGACAATCCAGGGGAAGAGACCGCTTTCCAGGCGTTGTTCGACCGCAGCGCTGACTATGCGGACCTGCAGACTGCCCTGTCAGAGGCGCGCAAGTCGCTGACCGATCAAAGCAGCGCCGAACTCAACCGCCTGCTGCGTCGTCACGGGCGTGCCTACGAAGCGATCCGCACGATCGACTTCTTCCCTAATGAGGCGTCGACCCGCGCCGAAGCCCAGTGGAATGACTTCAGTCGCGCCATCGAGACCATCCAGTCTCCGGGCGAACCACAGGCACTCTCGCGAGCAATCGCTCGCCGGGATCCTGCCCAGTATCAAGGGCGGATTTGGGCCACCCGCCGCCACCTATGGGTGGACCGCGTGGCAAGCGCCTGGCTGATCCAGCGCTTCATCGATCCCCACGCCCGGTTCCTGTGGCTGGAAAGCGCTTCCAATTGCCCGGACGATGCGCTGGGCTTCGATTTCGACGACGCGACCTTCACGCACGTGGGCGAGCGCGTTTCATTTGAAGTGCTGCTGTCGAGCTTCGGACTCGAGTCCGACCGCGGGCTCAGCCGGCTCGGCACCATGGTCCATGCGCTTGACATTGGCGGCATTTCGGTACCGGAAGCCAGCGGCTTTGAAGCCATGCTGGCCGGCGCACGAGCGCGCCTGAAGGATGATGACGCCCTGCTGGCGGAAATCGGCACGGTGCTGGATTCGCTTTACGCACACTTCTCGGCCAACAAGAAACCCTGACTTCAACTTTCTTCCAAGATCCCGTTATGAATCGCATGCAACAAGCGGGCATGGCACCGCCGGACGTCTCGGAACGGCCCGCCTATACTCTCTGGCAGCTCGTGCTCTATTTCCTTCGCCTGGGCACGTTCGGCTTTGGCGGGCCGGTCGCGCTGGCCGGCTATATGCACCGCGACCTCGTGGAGCGGCGGGGCTGGATCAGCGATGGCGACTACAAGGAAGGCATAGCGCTGGCACAGCTGGCGCCCGGGCCGATGGCAGCGCAACTGGCGATCTATCTCGGCTATGTCCACTATCGCGTCCTCGGTGCCACGCTGATCGGCCTGGCCTTCGTGCTGCCGTCGTTCCTGATGGTGCTGGCGCTGGGCTGGGCCTACGTCCGGTTTGGCGGGCTGACCTGGATGCAGTCGGTGTTCTATGGCGTAGGCGCCGCCGTCATCGGCATCATCGCCATCAGCGCCTATAAGCTGACCACAAAGAGCGTGGGCAAGGACAGACTGCTGTGGGCAATCTACCTGGTGCTGGCTGCGGTGACCATCGTCACAGAGTCCGAAATCGCCTGGCTGTTCCTGGCAGCCGGCGTACTTGCCTGGTTCTGGCGCGCCCCACCAAAATGGCTGCGCCAGAGCGGCGCCAATGCGCTCGCGGCCACGCAGGTACCGGCCGCGAGCGGCCTGCTGAGCACGCTGGACTGGCCGTTGCTGACCCAGATCGGCGTGTTCTTTGCCAAGGCAGGCGCCTTCGTCTTCGGCTCGGGACTCGCCATCGTGCCATTCCTCTACGGCGGTGTCGTGACGGAACACCACTGGCTCAACGACAAGCAATTCGTCGATGCGGTAGCCGTGGCTATGATCACCCCCGGCCCGGTGGTCATCACGGTCGGCTTCATCGGTTACCTGGTGGCCGGGCTGCCCGGCGCCTGCGTGGCGGCACTAGCGACCTTTCTACCCTGCTACCTATTCACGGTACTGCCGGCCCCTTATTTCAAGAAGTACGGAAAGCTGCCGGGCATCCTAGCCTTTGTCGATGGTGTCACGGCGGCTGCGATTGGCGCCATCACCGGTGCAGTGTTCGTACTGGCCAAGCGCTCGATCGTCGACGTGCCGACCATTCTGCTGGCGCTGGGCACGGTCGCGCTGCTGCTGAAATTCAAGAAGCTGCCTGAGCCAGTCATCATCACCGGCGCCGCGCTGATCGGCCTTGCCGTTTATCCGGTGCTGCATCACTGAGTCAAACGAACCAGGGGACACCATGAGCTACGAAATGAAACCGCTGGCATGCGATCCGGGCCGGCTTTCGGGCCTGTCGGAGAAGCTGGTTGTCAGTCACTACGAAAACAACTACGGCGGCGCGGTGAAGCGGCTGAATGCAATTGCCGCAGAGCTGTCAGCACTCGACATGGCAGCCGCACCGGTCTTTGTGCTGAACGGCCTGAAGCGCGAGGAGCTGATTGCAACGAACTCCATGATCCTGCATGAGGTGTACTTCGACAGCCTCGGCGACGGCGGCAGTCCAGGCGACGAACTGGAAGCGGCGCTCGTGAGCGATTTCGGCTCGGTCGCGCTCTGGCAAGCGGAGTTCACCGCCATGGGCAAGGCACTTGGCGGCGGCTCGGGCTGGGTACTGCTGACTTACTCCCCGCGCGACGCTCGGCTGGTCAACCAGTGGGCTTCCGACCACGCCCATACGCTGGCTGGCGCGACGCCGATCCTGGCGCTGGATATGTACGAGCACTCCTACCACATGGACTATGGTGCGAAGGCCGCGGCCTACGTCGACGTGTTCATGCAGAACATCAATTGGGCAAGGGTCGCCGATCGCTTCGCAGGGGTGAGCAAATAGTCAGGGAGAATTCCGGCCGCCTAGACCTGGCCACCCCCTCGACGAACCAGAGCGGAGACCGCCATGAAATGGATTACCCGGGAACGCCCCAAGATCGACCGCATCGCTTGCCCGTGGCTCATCGCCCGGTTCATCGACGAGGCGCCGGAATTTCTCTATGTGCCCGCCGGCGACGTCTTGCGCGTTGCAGGAGAGGCCGGCGCCATTCCCTATGACATCCCCGGCGTGGAGCTGTCGCATGTCGGTGAGCTGTGCAGCTTCGACGCCTTCCTGGACAAGTACGGCCTGCCCGATCCCGCCTTGCGGCAACTGGCAGAGATCGTGCGCGGCGCCGACACGTCAAAGCTCGACCTGACGCCGCAGTCCAGCGGACTCTATGCGATTTCCCTCGGCCTCTCGCAGGTGTATGCCGACGATCACGAGATGCTCGGCCATGGCATGGTGATGTACGACGCGCTCTATGCGTGGTGTCAGCACTGCCAGGCGGAAACCCACCGGTGGCCGCCGAAGATACCTGCCTGAACGCTGCGCCGACCATCAGCCAGGAGATGCCACATGAAGCCGATTCTCCTCATTGTTTTGTTGCTGGGGATGGCCATGCCGGCCATGGGCGAAACCATCCTGTTCAGCCAGCAACGCCCCGGCGTATTGCCCGTTGGCTGGGTGTGCGGCGTCACCGGGCACGGCAATCCGAATTGGACCATTGAGCGCGATACGACGGCCCCAAACCTCGGCAATGTGCTCAGGCAGTCGGGGGCCGGCGACTTCCCCTGGTGTGTGAAACAGGACGTTTCCCTCACCGACGGCTTCGTGGAAGTGCGGTTCAAGCCCGTCGCCGGCCGCGAGGATCAAGCCGGTGGCGTCGTCTGGCGCTGGAACGACGGGAACAACTATTATGTCGCCAGGGCCAATGCGCTGGAGGGCAATGTGTCGCTGTACTACACGACGGGCGGGCGCAGGCACACGATCCGCTATCGTGACGCGCCCGTTGCCCCCGGCACCTGGCATTTGCTGCGCGTGGAGTTTGCCGGCCCCCGCATCCGGGTGGCGCTGGATGGCAAGCTGTACATCGACACCTCCGACGAGCATATCCCGGGCGCCGGCGCCATCGGAGTCTGGACCAAGGCGGATAGCGTGACCCTCTTTGATGCCATCTCGTTTGGCAGCAACGATGCCAGATAGGGCGGCAGGTCGCCAAGGCTGCAATGCACATAGCAGTCCGCCCTCGCCAACGGGCCTTGATGCCAGATTGGCAAGTCAGGCTCGCGCGAATTCATGTCCATCAGCAAATACCTGTAAGAGTCACAGTCATGCTGGATGTCCTGGCCAACCGCACCTATCGCCACCTGTTCCTCGCGCAGGTCATCGCACTGGTTGGCACCGGGCTGGCGACCGTTGCCCTGGGGTTGCTCGCTTTTGACCTGGCTGGTGCGAACGCCGGCACCATCCTCGGCACGGCGCTGGCGATCAAGATGGTCGCCTATGTCGGTATCGCGCCCGTCGTCGGTGCGTTCGCGAACCGGCTGCCCCGGCGCGCGTTCCTGGTGTCGATGGACCTGGTCCGTGCCGGTGTCGCGGTCTCGCTACCGTTCGTGACCGAAGCCTGGCAGATCTATCTCCTCATTTTCCTGCTCCAGTCGGCGTCGGCGGCGTTCACGCCCACGTTCCAGGCGACGATCCCCGACGTGCTGCCCGACGAAAAGGACTACACCAGGGCATTGTCGTTGTCGCGGATGGCCTATGACCTGGAAAGCCTTGCCAGCCCTGCGCTGGCCGCGGCGCTGTTGACGGTGACCGGCTTCCACTGGCTGTTTGCCGGCACCGTCATCGGCTTCCTCGTTTCGGCTGCACTGGTTGTTTCCGTGCTCCTGCCTCAGTCACGGGCAATAGTGCGATCGGGAAGCATCTACGCCAGGACATTCCATGGCATGTCGATCTATCTGCGTACGCCGCGCCTCAGGGGCTTGCTTGCGCTGAATCTTGCCGCTGCGGCGGCGAGTTCGATGGTCATCGTGAATACTGTCGTCTACGTGCAAAGCAAGATGCAGCGGTCCGCCACCGACGTTCCGATTGCATTGGCTGCGTTCGGATGCGGATCGATGCTCGTAGCGCTGCTGCTGCCGAAGTACCTCGACAAGCGGCCCGACAGGCCCGCCATGCTAACCGGTGCTTCGGTCATGGCGCTTGGCTTGCTGGCCGGCGCCGCTATCGCGGGGCTGGGAGGGCCGGCCGAATGGCCGACATTCCTTGCAGACTGGTTCACCATCGGCATCGGTTACTCGATGACGCTGACGCCCAGCGGGCGCTTGCTGCGTCGCTCGGCAAGCTCGGCCGACCGGCCGGCAGTCTTCGCCGCGCAGTTTTCCCTGTCGCATGCGTGCTGGCTGGTGACGTATCCGCTGGCTGGGCAGCTTGGTGCGAGGCTAGGCATGGCGCCGACCTTTGCCGTCCTCGCTGCGCTGACAGTCCTAGGCGTGGTGATTGCCTGGCGGATGTGGCCGGCCGCAGATCACGATGTCCTCGACTACAGCCATCCCGCGGATACGGCGTTCGCGGACCACCTGTCTGAAGGAGAGCGGACAGGTAGCTACAGCCACAGGCACGCCTTCACAATTGATGATCTTCATCCCAGATGGCCGGACCTTCACTAGGGCGCATGCCCGTTCGTTCCTCTGAGGCCGGTCCTTGTACTACTTCGCCACAAAGCGTGCCGTCACGGTCTTGCCGTCGGCAAACTTGATCGTCGCGACCAGCTTGGAGCCGGCTTTGAGCTGCGTACCGTCCGGCAGATCCGATCGGACGGCCACGCTTGATTGATCAGGCGCAACCTCCAGCAGGGTAACGATGTCATCGTGGATGACTGCGTAGTCCGATTTTCAGGGGTGGATTGGTTCATGCCTGTGCGACTTTCACGAGGACTGTCTGACGGTGCCGAAGCACCGCCAGACCAGAGGCATTGCTATGCCGAAAACGGCCCAGCTGCCATCAAGGTATCCAGCTTTGCTTTCACCATTTCAAGCAGGCAGAGCGCGCTGAAGCATGCTTCCGAGCGCACGCTCCAGTAGCACGAGTACGCCTTCAATGCCGGCACGCACTTCATGCAGGCACGCGTTGGTTTCGATTGCATCGACCATTACTGACTCCTTACCAGGTTAATGCGCGCCACTCATTTGAAGGTGAGGGTGGCGGGCCAGACAGCGAGGGTGGAAACCCGGTCAGAACAGGGAAGAACCCGGTCAGCCTTGCAGCTGCCTCGCTCGGCCCGCCATAGAACCAGACATGTTCGTGCGAGCACAGGCGTGCCGTTTGAAAGCGCAACGCCTGTCCCTGTTCCGACCTTTGGGTTTCCACGCCCGGTCACCGGCGATCCGATGACGTGACCAGTATTTCCTGCCGGAGTCGTGCAGACGATAAGAGATGTCGCATTTGGAACGGACGGGCGAAGCTTGCCGCAACGCGATTGAGTAGGAAATCGCTGAGTCTTGGAATGCGAGGTGGTCGCTGTGCGGTTGGTTGTCGTGCTTGGCGGGCGTAGGCAAGAAACGCGTCGCCTGGGCGGCTGGCCATAAATTGCTCGGCGTTGGTGGTTCGGGCGGCGGTGATTTCCGCCCATGTGATTGGTGGTTCGAGCCAGCTACGCTCCCTGTCCGGTGCCTGCGTCGACGGACTATTGGACGAACCCGACTTTAGGTTGTTGGCAGCCTGCTAACCAGGTTATCGGTGGGACGCCTTCGGCTGCGCTACGCGCACGCATCATCGCAGGTCGGAGGCACGGGCACGGAGTGCATCGCTGCGCTCGCACCGCGTGGTCGCGGATGATGCCGAACCCAACGCTGTCAGGAAGTGGTCGGACGGTCGCTCTGCTTAGGGCCGGCGCGTAGCGCAGCCGTAGGCGTCCCACCGATGGCGGGATTAGCAGGCTGCCAATCCCCTAAAGTCGGGGTCGTCCAATAGTCCGTGGACGCAGGCACCGGACAGGGGGCGTAGCCGGGTCGAACGGGCACCCACATCGAACGGAAATCACCGCCGCCCGCACTACCAACGCCGAGGAATGGATTGCCAGCCGCACAGGCGACGCGTTTTTTGGTTACTTTTTGTCGCTCGGACAAAAAGTGACTCGCCGGCTACGCCGGCGAAACAGCCCACGCTAGCCAAGCACGACAACCAACCGCATGGAACTATGCCAAATTACGAGTCCCCGATCCCGCCACCGATAATCTTGCGCAGAGATCCGTCCACACTATGCTCCCCCACCTGAGCCACAAAATCCTCCCCCTCCGGCAACCCCAACGAAAACCTCACCGGAAAATTCACAGCAATCCCGCCTTCCCCAGGTACGGACCGCACCACCCCCCGAGCCAGCACATGTGGATCCTGGAATAGACCCGTCGCCCCCAGCACCGGCGAGAACGGAATGTCCAACGGTTCGAAGAACACCTCCCACTCGGCGAGATCGCGTGTACGGAACACCGCCGCCATCAGATCATTGACCTCCACCTTGTGCCCATACCGCCCAGCCCGCGTGGCATAGCGCAGATCACGCAAGGCCGGGAATTCTTCGCCCAGCGCCTCGCACAGATTGATCCAGAATTTGTTCTCGAGGATGCCCATCGCCAGATGCCGGCCGTCGCGCGTTTCGAAGAGATCGTTCTCCGGCATCACGGTAGGGGATGCCTGCGGCGATGCCTCATGCCCGCGCGCGGCCCACGCACCGTGGGCGGTCCACGACAGCATCGCGTCATGGATCGAGACATCCAGATGTTGTCCCTGTCCGTTCTGGCGCGCACTCATGATCGCCACTGCAAGCGATAGCGCCGCGTAGCCGGAGGCGGCGTAGTCCGACACCCGCACGCGCGGGCGCGAGACCTTGTCGTGCACCTGCACCGGCGTCGCCCAGTATCCAGCCAGCGCCAGGTAGTTCAGGTCATGCCCGGCGTGGCTGGCATACGGGCCGGTCTGGCCGAAACCGGAGACCGAACACAGCACGATGGCCGGATTGACCGCCGCCAGCGCTTTATAGCCCAGCCCGAGCCGCGCCATCACGCCGGGGCGGAAGCCTTCCACTACGGCGTCGGCATTGCGGACCAGGTCGAGAAAAGCTTCACGACCCGCGTTGGTTTTCAGGTCCAGCGCAACCGAGCGCTTGCCGCGGTTGAACTGTGCAAACACCGTCGGACCAAGTTGCCGCGCGGTATCGCCGGTGCCGGGCTGCTCCACCTTGATGACATCGGCACCCAGCTGCCGCAGCAGGCTGCATGCGTGCGGACCGGGCAGCAACTGGCTGACGTCGATGATGGTGACGTCCTTGAGGCAAGACCATTCTGGCTTCATGCGGAGCCTTTGGGGAGAAGGAGGAGGAGCGCCGCATGCGTGGAAGATGGCATGCGGCGCGAGGGCAGGGCAGGACCCTCAGCCCAGATCGCCGACCATGCCGATCGACTTCACCAGGTCGCCGTAACGCGTGTTGTCGCTGGCGACCACGGTACCAAACTGCGCGGGAGACGCGCTGCGGCGCAGCTCGCCGGCATTGGCCTTGAGTTGGGCATCGAACACGCCGGCGCTTTGCAGGGCGCCGATGGCGGCGTGCAGCTTCTGCGTCAGGTCGGCCGGGAACTTGGCCGGTGCGAACAGGCCGCTCCAGTTGTCGATGACAAAGCCCGGGGGCAGGGCCTCGGCCATGGTTGGCACGTCCGGGAAGAACGGCGAGCGCGCGGCGCCAGTGACGGCAAGCACCCTGACCTGGTTGTTGCGTACGTACTGGGTCGCAGTGCCGAGCACCGGCATGCCGAACTGAGTTTGTCCGCTCAGCATGGCGGTGATGATTTCCGGCGCACCCTTGTAAGGGATATGCACGGCGTCGCAGCCGGTCTGATGCAGCATGGTTTCCACCGCAAGATGGGCGATGCTGCCCTTGCCGCCGGAGCCGTAGTTGAACTTGCCCGGGGCCTTCTTCATGGCGGCGATCAGTTCGGCGGCGGTCTTGTAGGGCGACGAGACGAACACCACCAGCGCGGTCGGGCCGCCGGACAGGGCCGTGATCGGCGTGAAGTCTTGGATCGGATCGTATGGCATCTTGCGGTACATGTGCACGTTGATCACGTGCGCATTGGCCAGGATGCCCAGCGTATAGCCATCGGGCGCGGCACGGCGCAGCGCACTGGCGCCGATGATGCCGCCGGCGCCGGGCATGTTCTCGACCACCAGCGGCTGGCCGAGCTTCTTGCCCAGCTCCGCCGACAGCGTGCGGGCTACGTTGTCGGGCGTGCTGCCGGCGATAAACGGAACGATCAGACGGATCGGGCGGTTGGGGTAGCTGGACGGCGCAGCGGCGCGGGCCGGCAGCAGCAGGCTGCCCAGCGCGGCGGCGCCGGCGGTGGCAAGCCAGTTTCGGCGGTTCATGCTTGGTCTCCGTGGTCTTGTCGTAGGGTCTTCGTGCCGGCGGCGACCGTGCCGCCGGCATGGTCAGGCCTTCTGCTGCTGCAGCGGTTCGAGGATCGCGCGCGCAATGGTGTTGCGCTGGATCTCGCTGGTGCCGGTGAAGATGCGGAACATGCGCAGCTTGCGGAAGGTCTGCTCCACCGGGTGGCCGCGCGTGACGCCGACATTGCCGTGGATCTGCACGGCCTTGTCCGCCACCTCGAAGCAGCGCTCCGAGACAAAAAGCTTGCACGCCGCGGCCTTCATGCGCAGATCGGCGCCGGCATCGGCCAGCGCGGCGGTATGCGTGATCATGCTTTCGCAGGCCCACAGCGCGGCGGCCATGTCGGCCAGCATGTGCTGGATCGCCTGGAAGCGCGCGATCGGGCCGCCGAACTGGCGGCGCTGGCCGGCGTATGCCACCGACGATTCATACGCCTTGGTGGCCAGCCCCAGCATGCTGGGGCAGTGCAGCAGGCGGTTCACGTTGATGCGCGACATGCCCAGCCTGAAGCCGTTGCCTTCGCCGCCAAAGATATTGGCGCGCGGCACGCGCACGTTCTCGAAGCGGATGTCGCCGTCGATATGCTGGCCCGACATCGGCACATACTCGTTGCTTACCGTCACGCCGGGCAGGTCCAGGTCGACCAGCACGGCGGTGATGGCCGGCGGCGTGGTGGTGGCGTCAGTCACGCACATGACGATGGCAAAGTCCGCGAACGGCGCGCCGCTGATGTAGTGCTTGCCGCCATTGATGACCAGCACATCGCCATCGGCCACGGCCGAGGTCCTGATGCTTTGCGCGTCGGAGCCGGAATGCGTTTCCGTCAGTGCGAAGCAGGTCGATTTCTCGCCGCGGATCACGGGCTCGAAGTAGCGCTTGAGCTGGTCCGGGGTGGCGTACTTGAGCATATTGCCCACGCGCGGCGGACCGCCCAGGTCGCCCAGCACGTGCGCGGCCAGGGTGGAGCCGCTGGCGGCCAGGTCGGCCTTGAGCGCGCATTGCTCCTGGATGTTCAGGCCCTTGCCGCCGAGCGATGTCGGCAGGCAGGCGGCGTAGAAGCCCAGCTCGCTGGAGCGGCGCCAGACATTGCGCAGGGTCTCGCGCGGCCATGGGTCTTCAGAACCCAGGCCAAGTTCCTGTTCCAGCGGGCGCAGCTCTTCGTCGATAAAGCGGCGGATGCCGGCGCGGGTTTCCAGCAGTACGGGATTGGTCAGGTGATCGAACATGGCGGGCTCCTTCAGTTCACGCGGCGCCCGACGCCTTGCCAGTAGCGTTCGCGCACGATTTTGCGGGCCAGCTTGCCGCTGGCGTTCTTGGGCAGCTCGGCGACAAAGTCCACCGAGCGCGGCGACTTGTAGTCGGCAATGCGCTCGCGGCAGTGCGCGATTAGCTGCTGCGCGGTGGCCTCGCGCCCGGGGCGCAGCGTGACCACGGCCTTGACGCTTTCGCCCCAGGTGTCGTCCGGCACGCTGATGACGCAGGCTTCCAGCACGTCGGGGTGCTGGTACAGCGTGGCTTCCACTTCGGTCGGATAGACGTTGAAGCCGCCGGAGATGATCATGTCCTTCTTGCGGTCCACCAGGTACAGGTAGCCGGCCTCGTCCACGCGCGCCATGTCGCCGGTGTGCAGCCAGCCGTCGATGACGGTCTCGCGCGTCAGCCCGGGCTCGTTAAAGTAGCCGTGGAACACGTCTTCGCCGCGGATCACCAGTTCGCCGATCTCGCCCACGGCGACCTCCTTGCCTTGCTCGTCGACCACGCGCACTTCAGTCTCGCCCAGGGCGCGGCCGCAGGAGGCCAGGCGCTCAGGATGGTTGGCGATGGCGTCGGCATGGTCGGTGGTGGACAGGCGCGTCACGCCAGAGGTCGATTCGCTGGCGCCATAGCCCTGCGACAGGATCGGGCCGATGCGCTCCCAGGCCTCGCGGATGCGTGCCGGCGCCATCGGGGCGGCACCGTAGGCCAGGGTCTTCAGGCTGGACAGGTCGGCCTGCGCCAGCGTGGGCTCGGCCAGCAGCATGTTGATCATGGCCGGGACCATGAACACGTGGGTGATGCGCAGCCGCGCCACCTCGGCCAGGAAGTGCGCGGGCTCGAATTTCTCGAACAGCACCAGCGTGGCGCCCTGGTACAGGTAGGGCTGCATCAGCATGCCGGAGGCGTGCGTGACCGGCCCGATCAGGGCCAGCCGGTCGCCGGGGCGGGCCGGGCGGTCCATGCCGGACACCATCTTGCGCAGCGCCGCCATGCGGTTGCCGTAGCTCTGCATGGCGGCCTTGATCTTGCCGGTGGAGCCGGACGAGAAGTGCAGCACGGCCAGGTCGTCGGGGGCAGGGGTGATGTCCGGTGGCGTGGTGCCTGCGTTGGCCAGCAGCGCTTCATATTCCACATAGCCCGCCGGCGCATCGCCGATGGCGATAAAGGTCTCGATGCTGCCGAAGCCGGCCGTGGTGCGCGCATAGCCGGTGTAGCCGGGGCCGGCGATCAGCACGCGCGGGGTGCAGTTCTCGACCACGTCGCTGGCCTCGGCCGCGGTGAAGCGCGGGTTGAGCGCTGCCTTGACCAGTCCGGCCTTGTACAGCGCGCACTCCAGTTCGACCAGCTCCGGCCGGTTGCGCGACTGCACCGCGACGCGTTCGCCGGGCTGCAGGCCCAGTGCCAGCAGCGCATTGGCCAGGCGCGTGGAGCGTTCGTCCAGCTGGCGATAGGTCACCTCCCGGTCCTGATAGAGGATGGCGGGCTGGTCGCCCCAGTAGCGCGCGGCGCGGCGCAGGAAATACGCGAAACCCATGCTGTCTCCGTTGATGCTTGATGATCCTGGCGAGCGCTTTTACGTGTGCTCGTGCGCTGTAGTCTGTAAGATGACAGGCATCACCACAATGAGGCGTTGGCTATAAAGCCATAACCATCAGGAATGTGAGGCAATGGAGACGCGGGATATCGAATACATCCTCGCCGTGGCGGCGCACGGCGGCATCGGCCGTGCCGCCGACGCGCTGGGCATCAGCCAGCCGGCGCTGACCAAGGCAGTGCAGCGGGTGGAGACGCAGGCGGGGCTGCCGCTGTTCGAGCGCACCGCGAACGGCATGACCGCCACCTACGCCGGCACGCGCTTCCTGGAACGGGCGCGGCGCATCCAGCTGGAATACGAGGACGGCATCAAGGAGATGCTGGGCATCCGCACCGGCGAGCAGGGCATCCTGCGCGTGGGCTATTCGCCGTCGATCCCGGGCAGCCTGATCCTGGGCGCTTGCCGGCAACTGGTGCGCGAGCGGCCCGTGGCACGGCTGCGGCTACGCCGCAGGCTGGCGCGGGACCTGCTGGACCTGCTTGCGGCCGGGGAACTGGATGTCGCGGTGGCGCCGGCGCCTTCGGCAGCCTCATCAACTACCTTTGCGGTGCAGCCGCTCTTCGACGACCGGCTGGTGGTGGTGGCTGACGAAGGCCATGCCTTGCTGCAGCGGCGCAAGCTGCGGCTGGCGGACCTGGCGGACCAGGAATGGCTGCTGCCCGAAGGGCATATCACGCTGCGCCAGCAGGTCGACGCGGCGTTCCGCCAGCGCGGCCTGCCGGCGCCGCAGCCGCGCATCGAGATCGACTTTGGCAGCAGTTCGCTGTTTGCGCTGATGCAGGGCACGCAGATGCTGAGCATCGCCAATGAAGGCGGCGATGCCATGCAGCACGGTCTGCGTGTGCTGCCGCTGGGCGTGGAAGAACTGGACCTGCGCCGGAACATCGGCGTGATCTCGCGCGAGGGCGCCTACCTGTCGCCGCTGGCGCAGCGCCTGACGGTGCTGCTGCGCGAGCACAGCCGCTGAGCCGTCAGGCCCCGGGCAAGCGGCTACTGCAGCGGAATCTTCGCCACGGTTGCCAGCCGCTTCCAGCGCTGGATCTCGTCCTTCTGGTACTGCAGCATCTCGGCCGGCGACGACAGGATCAGCTTGGTCGACTGGCGCGTGTAGTACTCGCGCACATCCTGGGCGTTGCCGGCCTGCGCAAACAGGTCCTGCAGCCGCTTCACCACCGCCGGCGGCGTCTTTGCCGAGACCGCCGCGGCCACCCAGTTGTAGGCCAGGAAGTCAGACAGGCCGGCTTCGACGATGGAGGGCACCTCCGGCAGCAGCGGCGAGCGCTGCGGCGCGGTGAAGGCCAGCGCGCGGACCTTGCCGCCACGGACCAGTTCGATGGCGCCGGTGGCATCCACCACGGCGAAGTCGACATTGGCCGCCATCACGCCGTTGATGGCATCGCCCGCCCCCTTGTACGGCACGGCGGTGGTCTTGATGCGGGCCAGTTCGTTGAGCCACTCGGAGTAGAGCGTGTAGGAGATCGAACCCGAGCCATAGTTGAGCGCACCAGGGCGCTTGCGGGCATCTTCCAGCAGTTCGGCCAGGGTGCGGTAGGGCGAGCTTGCCGGCACGATGATCACGCATGGCCCGCGCGACAGCAGCGTAATCGGCGCGAAGTCCGTCAACGGGTCATATGGCAGCTTGCGGAAGGTGGCGGCATTGGTCGACAGCGTGGAATTGCTGCCGATAAAGACGGTGTAGCCGTCGGCCGGCGCGTTCAGCGCGGTCTGCACGCCGATAAAACCGTTGCCGCCAGGCTTGTTCTCCACCACCACGCCCTGGCCGGTCAGCTCGCCGATCTTCTTGGCGAACATGCGCGCGGTGGTGTCGGTGCCGCTGCCGGAAGGGAAGGGCACGATGAAGCGGATCGGGCGGGCGGGGAAGGCGTCGGCGGACTCGGCGGCGGGCGCCGCCAGCGGCGTGGCGGTGCCGATGGCCGCCAGCGCGGCGGCAGCCAGTCCGAGGAAGCGGCGGCGGGAACGGAAAGCCTGTTGCATGGTGTCTCCTAAGTGGAAAGCCCGGCGTGTTCCCGCCGGTGCAAGGGGATAAACGAGGGCTTAGCGGCGCAGGCCGAGCAGGTCGCGGGCAATCACCCAGCGGTGTACCTCGCTGGGCCCTTCGTAGATGCGCATCAGACGGGTCTCGTTGGCCATCTGCTGCAGCGGCAGCTCCTTGGTCATGCCCATCGCACCGAAGGTCTGCATGGCATGGTCGATCACGTCCCAGGCCATCTCGGTGGCGAACACCTTGATCATCGATACCTGCGTGCGGGCCTCGTCGCCGGCGTCGATGCGGCTGGCGGCTTCGTAGGTCATCAGGCGGCAGGCGTGGATGCGGGTGGCGGCGTCGGCCACCCACCACTGGATCGCCTGGCGCTGCGCCAGCGGCGCGCCGAAGGTCTGGCGCTGCGGCGCGTACTCGCAGATCATGTCCAGCGCCCGCTGCGCCCGGCCGATGCACCACGCGGCCATCTGCACGCGGCGCGTGGACAGCCGCGCCTGCATCGGCGCAAAGCCCTGGCCCTCGGTGCCCAGCAGCTGCGAGGCGGGGATGCGGCAGTCTTCCAGCACCACCTCGTAAGTCGATGCGCCGCCGATCATCGGGATGCGGCGCTCCACGCGCAAGCCGGGCGTGCCGCGCTCGACGATAAAGGCCGAGATGCCGCCGCGCGCGCCCTTGGCCTTGTCGGTCACGGCCATGACGATGGTCCAGTCGGCGCCTGCCGCGCGGCTGATCCAGATCTTGCGGCCGTTGAGCACCCATTGGTCGCCGTCGCGTTCGGCGCGCGTGGTCATCATGGCGGGATCGCCGCCGGCACCGGGTTCGGAAATGGCGATGGCCGACACGGTCTCGCCGCGCGCGTAAGGGGCCAGGTAGCGCTCACGCTGGGCCTCGCTGGCGCTCAGCATCAGCATGCGCAGGTTGGGCGAGTCCGGCGGCAGTTCATAGGGCGTGATGGTCTTGCCCAGTTCTTCGTTGACGCCCACCATCGCCACCGTGGGCAGGTCGGCACCGCCCATCTCGGTGGGCGCATCCAGGCCCCACAGGCCCAGTTCGCGCGACATCGCGTCAAGCCGCGCGTGCTCTTCCGGCAGCAGCGTCATCTGCCCGCCGGCGGCTTCGCGCGCCAGCACCGTGGGTTCCAGCGGGATCAGCTGCTCGCGCACAAAGCGCGCGACCAGGTCCTTGAGCATCCGGTGTTCTTCGTCCAGTTCAAAGTTCATGCCTGTCTCCTGCTGATTGGTTATCGCTGGCTGGCGCCTTGCGCGAGGCCCAGCTCCTGCAGGACTTCGGCGGTGTGTTCGCCCAGCCCCGGCGCATGGCGGCGCAGCGACAGCGGCGTGGCGGAGAAGCGCGCGGCGGGGCGCACTTCGCGCAGCGGGCCTTCGGTGGGGTGCTGCGTTTCCTGGAACAGGCCGACGGCGCGCAGGTGCGGGTGGTCGACCAGTGCGTCCAGGCCGTAGATCGGCGTGGCGGGGATGTCGAGCGACTCGAACAGTGCCATCCATTCGTCGGTGGTGCGCGCCGGCGTCAGTTCGGCCAGGTGCCCGTACAGCGCGCGGATATTGGCGTTGCGCTGCGCGCGGTCGGCCACCTCGTAGCGCTCGGCCAGGTCGTCGCGGCCGACCGCGCGGAAGAAGGCTTGCCAGTGGCGCTCAGTGTAGGGCAGGGCGCAGATCCAGCCGTCGCGGGTCGGCGCGGGGCGGCGCCCGCCTTGCAGCAGGCGGGCGTAGCCGGCACCGGCGGGCGCGGGCTCGAAGGTCAGGCCGCCCAGGTGCTCGGCCATCACGAACGCGGTCATGGTCTCCAGCATCGGCACCTCCACCGACTGGCCGACGCCGTGGCGCTCGCGGTACAGCAGAGCTGCCAGCACAGCGTTGGCCAGTGCCAGCCCGGTGGTCTTGTCGGCGATCAGGCTGGGCACGTACTCGGGGCGATCGCCGGTGATGGAACCCAGTGCGACCAGCCCGCAGCCGGCCTGGATGATGTCGTCGAAGGCCGGCTTGTCGCGGTGCGGGCCGTCCTGGCCGAAGCCGGTGGCCACGCAGTAGACGATGCGCGGGTTAATGCGCGCCACCTCGGCATAGCCGAAGCCCAGCCGCTCGATCGCGGCTACGCGCATGTTGTGCACCAGAACGTCGGCGCTGGCTATCAGCTCGCGCAGCGCCTTGGCGCCCTCAGGGGTCTTCAGGTCGAGCACTACCGAGCGCTTGTTGCGGTTCAGCGCCAGGTAGATCGAGCTCATGCCCGCGTGCTGCGAGACGCCGTTGGCGCGCATCAGGTCGCCCTCGGGCCCTTCGATCTTGATCACGTCGGCGCCAAAGTCGGCCAGCACCTGCGTGGCCAGCGGCCCGAGTACGACCGCGGTGAGATCCAGCACGCGGATGCCGTCCAGCGGGCCGGCCGGCGTGGCGCGGGGGTCTTGTTCGCTCATCAGGCCCACTCCTTCAACGGCGCTTGAAAACAGGGGCGCGGCGCGCGGCCATGGCGGCGACGCCCTCGCGGAAGTCTTCGCTGCGGAACTGCCCGTGCTGGATCGCCAGCTCGCGCTGGTTGATCTCGGCGATGCGGTCGGCCAGCCCTTCGCGCAGCGTGGCGCGCGTGGTTTCCACGGCCAGCGGGGCAGAAGCGGCGATCTCTTGCGCCAGGGCCATGGCGCGGGCACTGACCTGCGCCTTTTCCACCAGTTCGTCGGCCAGGCCGATCTCGACGGCGTCGGTGCCGGTGATGCGCCGGCCGGTGTAGAACAGCAGCGCGGCCTGCTGCTCGCCCACCAGCCGCGGCAGCGTCAGGCTCATGCCGAAACCGGGGTGAAAGCCCAGCCGGTTGAAGTTGGCGCTGAAGCGCGCCTCGGCGCAGGTCACGCGGAAGTCCGCCACCAGCGCCAGCCCCATGCCGGCGCCGATGGCGGCGCCTTCCACCGCGGCCACGATCGGCTTGCGGTTGCGGTAGAGCCTCATCGCATGCGCGTAGAAGCCGCCCGGATCGTTGGCGACCTCGCCCTGGCCGGCGCCGCTGAAGTCGGCGCCGGCGCAGAACGCGCTGACGCCGGATGCCAGCACGATGGCGCGGCAGTCGTGGTCGTCGTCCAGCGCCTGCAGGGCGTCGGCCAGGCGCCGCATGATGTCGGCATCGACAAAATTGTGCGGCGGGCGGGACAGGACGATGCGGGCTACGTGGCCTTCATGGGTGACCTGGATATTGGCGTCGGTTGACATGCGGGGCGCTCCTCCGTGGTGGGCCGGCTTGGGGCCGGGATGCACACAGTATTCGCGCCGCGCGGCCGTACCGCTATACTCGAATTTCAGTAACTGAAATTATTGACGATGCCGGACGCCGTCTTGCCAGAGCCCTCCACCCGCCGCGTCACGCACCAGACCGGCCGCTTTACCCGTGACACCGCTGGCAGCCAGTCGCTGGAGCGCGGGCTGGTGCTGCTGCGGGCCTTCCGCGTTGGCACCACCAGCCTGACCAATGCCGAACTGGCGCTGCGCACCGGCCTGCCGCGCCCCACCGTCAGCCGGCTGACGCGCTCGCTGGTGGATGCCGGCTTCCTGCGCTATGACGTGAACGAACGCGCCTACCGGCTGGCGCCGGTGGTGCTGAGCCTGGCCGATGCCTTCCACCAGTCCAGCCGCGCGCCAGACATTGCGCTGCCGCTGATGCGCAAGGTGGCCGAGGCCGGCAAGGTCAACGTGGGTCTGGCCGTGGGCGACCATCTGGAGATGGTGTACCTGGCGTCGATCCGGCACAGCCGCGACAGCGTGTCGCGCACGCGTCGTGTGGTGCCGGGAACACGCGTGCCGATGGAGATGACGGCGATCGGGCTGTCATGGCTGGCAGCGCAGCCTGAGGGGGGGAGGGAGGATCTGCTGGCCGGCATCGCCGCGCGCCAGGGCGAGGCCTGGGCTGGCATGCGGGCGCAGGTGCTGCGCAGCATTGCGCAGGCGCAGCGGCGCGGCTATTGCACCGCGGCCTACCAGCCCGGGCACCTGCTGGCCGTGGGGGCCGCATTCTCTGGGCCGGACCAGCAGCTGTACGGGCTCAATATCAGCTTCCCGTTCAACGAGAGCGAGCGCAGCCGCGACAATGCCCGCTATGCGGCCCAGCTGGCGCGGCTGGTGGCGGACATCCAGGAGGCCTGGCGCCGCGCCACCGGATAATCTGGACTCAGTACACCGACGGCATGCCTGCGGGCCGGTTCTTGAAGCGCCGGTGGATCCAGTAATACTGCTCCGGCATGGTGGCGATCTGGGTTTCGAGGAAGGCATTCATGCGGCGCGCATCTTCCTCAACGCTGCCTGAGGGAAAGCCTTCCAGCGGGTCGAATATGCGCAGCCGGTAGCCGCGGTAGTCGGGCAGCACTTCGGTGGTGAATGGCACCACGCGCGCGCCGGTCATGCCGGCCAGGCGCGAGGCCGAAGTCAGCGTGCAGGCCGGCACGCCAAAGAACGGCACAAACACCGAATCGTTGATGCCGAAATCCATGTCCGACGCCAGCATCACCGGGCAGCCGGCGCGCAGCGTGCGCACCACCTGCTTGCCGCTGCCGCTGCGCGGGATCATCTCGGCGCCAAAGCGACCGCGCTGCGTGCGCGAGATTTCTTCCAGCATCGTGCTGGACATCCTGGTGTACAGCGAGGCCACCGGGTGGCGCATCGAATAGAACATGCAGCCGGCCTCGATGCCGACGAAATGGAAGCCCATGAAGATGGTCGGATGCTCCGCGCACGAGGCCAGGTCGATGCGCGTGTCCAGTTCCACCAGCTTGCCCAGGCGCTCGGCGCTGCCGAACCACTGCACGCCGCGCTCCAGGTAGCTGCGCAGGACGTGGCCGAAGTGGTTCCGTGCCAGCTTGTCCCGCGTGTCTGCATCCATGTCCGGGAAGCACAGGGACAGGTTGGTATGGACAATGCGCCGGCGGCGGCTGGGGATGCGATACAGCAGCTTGCCGATCGCATCGCCCAGGCGTGCGGTGACACCGTACGGCAGGGCGGCGACGAGCTTGAAGACTGCGATGGTGAGCGCGGCCTGGAGCCGGTGTTTCATGAATATCCTAGGGAGCGGCAGCGGCGGCTGGGACAATGGCCCCGGGCAGGCGGCTGCGCGGCAATAATTCGGCGCCACCGGCTGGTGGCGAACGGGATGCACGCGAACGACAGGAAGAGCGAGGGCCGGCCCCCGGCACGTGCCTGGCGCCTGGCGCGGCACGGTGTGCGCGTCGCGGGCTGATAAAGCAAGGCGCGGCGCGCGGGCTGATGGGCGGCGTGGGTGCGCTATGCGTGGCTGCGCAAACTTTTTCCGAAGGGCGCACTGTAGCACGACGGGCCGCTGCCCGGCGATGACGGTTACTACCAGTAGCAAACCAAGCGAGATTATTGCAGCGCCTGCGGGATTCCGCGGAAATGCCCTGGCAGGGGCAGGGCATTTCTGACTGTGGCGGTGCGGTCCGGAGAAAGGAAAATGGCGCGGAATAATACGCGCGGACGGCGTCGCCACGCCTGCAATAATGACCGGCGGATTATCCGGGAGGAATTGCTCAGGGCTTTTTCAACTCGCCCAGATAGTAATTGACCTCGGCCAGCAATGCGCGGTGGAATTCCGCCGGCAGGACATGGTCATCGGTCAGCGACATCAACTGGTTAATGCGCTGGCGGAAGCGCTGCTCGGCGCTGGCGCGCGCCGCTGGCGGCAGGCCCGTGGTCAGCGAGCACAGCAGCTCGCGCATCACCAGCAGGCGCGCACCATACTGGATCATGGCATCGCCTTGTGTCTTGAGGTTTTGCGCCAACTGTTCCGGCATCGATTTGCCCGGCTCGCCAGGCGTAGCCGGCGCGGGAGTTGCGGCGGCGTTGTGGTCATTCTTGTCGGGCGCGGCCGCGCCGGTCTTTTTTCCAAGCATAGTGATCCTGAACATGGGCGAGGCTCCCTGGTACAAGCGGGGCCGGCCTGAAACGCCGGCGGCCTGGATGGCAGAAGCACTCATCATGGAAGTCTGCCGTGCACCGGACTGTGCGGCGGCAGACACTGGGACGCCCAGCGCGGCGTCAGCCGGCCAACGCAGCCGGCGCGGGTTTGCGGCCCTTGCCTGCGCGCGCCGGCGGCAGGCATAGCCCGCAGACGTAGCGGTGGCGCGCATCGTCGGCCTGCACGACGTACTCACCCCCGCAGTCCCTGCAGCGCGCCAGTTGCAGCATGCCGCGCTCATAGAAGCGCACCAGCGTCCAGGCGCGGGTAAAGCTCAGCTGCGCGGCCTCGCCGGTGGCGCACAGCTGTTCGCGGTACATGCGGTAGCTGGACAAGACCGCGCGGATCCCGTCCAGGCCGCCGCGGCTGGTCATGAAGCGGTAGGCGCCAAGCAGCATCGAGGCATGGGCATTCGGGCGCCAGGTGACAAACCAGTCCGTGGAGAACGGCAACATGCCCTTGGGCGGCGATACCCCGCACAGCTCCTTGTACAGCCGGATCAGCCTCACGCGTGGCAGCGACACTTCGGATTCCAGCACCTGCAGGCGGGCGCCCAGGCCGATCATCTCGATCGCCAGGCGGATCTGCTCAACATCCTGCAGCATGCTCTTGCCGGGAAGCGGGGGCCTGGCGCGCGGAACCGGGGCCGGTGAGCCGGCCACAGCCATGCCGGCGATATCGTGTACATCCATGGGTCTCCTCCTGGGATATATCGGAAATGGGCGCGGGCAAAATGCCGGTTGCTGATCCGGCTTGCCCGAGCCTGTCTCCGATAACCATGACCCGGCGGGTCACCGTGCGCGGCACGGTCTCTCGCGGGTCCGGGGCTTAGGTTTCTCGTAGTCGAGGAGGATTTTTGGATCGATCAGGAAGTTATAACCATGACATGCATCAACAATCATATTTTCACGATTATTGTGTGTCATGCACGTCGCCCGGATTTGACCATCCCTACCCCGGTGTAGGAGAAGTGCCCGCACGTAATCGGACTGGCGCCGATTTCATTGGCGGGCCCGTGGACTACGCTGCAAGAACACCAACGGCGGAGCGATCCATGGCTGCGAACTTCCTGATCAGGCAGACGGCGCAAGGCTGGGAACTGACGGTCGAAAGTGCCCGCAAGGGCCTGGTGCACTGCGAGGATCGCGAAATCGCCGTCAGCATCGGCCTGGCCGCGGCCAGGCGGCGTGGCGTCGGGCTGATCGTGCAGGAAGAAGAGGGCGGCAATGGCATTTCGCGCGGCATCACACCGCTGGCTGCCTGAACGGGCCCGTCCCGCCCCGTAGCGCGGTACGGCCCTGGCGTGCCATCAGAACACCCCAAGCCCCAACCCCGCCGCCAACCCCTCACCCAACTCCGCGCAACGCGCCAGGTCCCCGGCTTCGATGTGCTTGGGCGCAAGGATGCGCTCCGGCGTCTGCGCATGCGTACAGACGATCAGCCCCGGCGCCACGCCGTTGAGCCGCCAGCCGGTGGCGATCCGGTCGATCTGGCGCAGCGCATTCTCGCCATCGCTGCCGGCGCAGATCATGGTGGCGTAGGGGCGGCCGTTGATGCGGTCCAGCGCGGCGTAATAGCAGCGGTCGAAGAAGTCCTTCATCATCCCTGCCATGGCGGCCAGGTTCTCCGGTGTGGCGAACAGGTAGCCATCGGCGGCAAGGACATCGTCCGGGCCGGCCTCGGCAGCCGTCTTGAGCACGACCGTGACGCCGGGCTGCTGGCGGGCCGCGTCAGCGGCGGCCTCGGCCATCTGGCGGGTGCCTCCGGTCATGGTGTGATAGACGATCAGCAGCGTTTTCATGCTTGCGTGTGGGCTGTGTGCCGTACCTTGATGACTGTATCACGCGGGTCGGCGACGACAGTTATCGTAGAATCCGGGGCAGCGCATCCTGCGCGCCTGGCGCACGTGCCACCCCTCCATGCCGAAAGCCAAAGCCCCCGCCATTGACCGTTCCGCCAGCGAGCAGGCCATCCAGTTGCTGGATGCCGCCACCGATCATGTCCTTGCCAATGGCCTGGGCGATCTCTGTTCCATAAAATGTGCTCAAAGTTGAGCATTGGATTTATCCGCACTTCGTTGACGCGGCTTGCGCCGCCCAACTGAAGCCACCTGACGCTCAGTTGCGCCGGAGGAGCGCGCGAGCAGAATCTGCTTCACCTGGAGGTGAGGCATGTACCGGGTGATTTCCCGGTCGTGAATCCTGTTCCGCACGTTCCGCGCAGCATTGGTGTCCGCCTGAAGAACGTCCCCGTTGACACGGTAAAACTTGTCGCCCTCGCGCTTGCCTTCCAGCAAGCCCGTGAACGAGTCCATTTGCGACGTGTAGGCGGCGTTGACGACGACGTGCGTCGCTCCACGCTGCGTGCAAACTTCATCGAGCGCTTGAGCCAGTACACCTTTGGCCCATGCGCTCATGCGGCGGTTGTAGTTCCGCCACTGCCCCCTTCGCTTGATGGCAGAGGCCAAGTCTTCCGAACCGACCACCGCCGCCTTACCCACGATTGTATGCGCGGACTGGTAGGCAATCGTGCGCAACCGCTGCTTCGTGCGGTCCCTGCGCGCCTGCAATTTCACGCATCCGAGGTTGCACTTCCTGATGCGCTCGGCCTTGGCGATGCGACCGGCTTCGCGATGGGCCTTTTCAAGGGCATGCAGCCGGTTTCGTGCTTTGCCGGTCTTCGAAACCTGGTTGCTGTAAGCGCTCAGCACAGCGCCGAACGTCTGCCCATGATGCTCGCCATCTGAGTCGGCGAAGGCCTCCGTGTAACCTTTGTCGACGCCAATTTCCCCTGTGCCGCAGGGGAGCCCTTCGGCCTTCGCTGTAGCGAAGTGGATCTCGACCGCGTCACTCTTCACGATCACACGCAGGTTGCAACCCGTGAGGTCGACGTTCTTGCCGTTGCTGTTCGTCGTGAGCTCGATCGGAGGGCCGTATTGCCTGGCGATGTGTATGGTGATGACAAGGTGTCCGTTTCTGACGCGGCTCTCATGCTTGTCCGAGCGGACGATGAACTGATTGTCGCAACGCGAAACGCCGTGCCGAAAGTACTTGCGCATCATCCGGTGCAGGTACTTGTCTTCGAGCCACTTGTCACTTTTGAGCAGAGTATAGAGCCGCTTTCGCTCTGCTTCGTCGGAGGTCCGCTTCGCGATGGCCTGTCGCACCTTCGCGCATGCGGCCGCCTTGTATGTCAAGATGTCGTTGACGGCGTCCTTCGTGGTCTCGGCTCGGATCGTGCCGTCCACCGCGAGCGATGCATACCAGCCGCCAGCAGTCACTTCCTTGCGGATGTCAGCCGCACTCTTGCCGACGTTCCCCAGCGCGCCGTAGCGACGCCAGAGGTCCGCTCGGACGAACGCCGTCGCCCTGCACACCGCGCGAAGCGCAGGAACGCACGAAGACGTCGCATAGAGAGTGCGGGTGACGGTTGTCATCCCAGAATTTCCTTCGGTTCCTTGCTACCCGGATAGTCTTCCTTGATCTGCTTCTTGTCCTTGCGCATGCCGTACAGGCGGCATGAGAACGTATGGACGATGGCAAGCAGGTCCTCAACCATTTCCTGCTCTGGCGACAGCGGTTCCTGATTAACCACGACGATCTCGCACCCGTTCTCGCGCGCAAGATGGTCGAGCAGGTCGAATCCGAAGCGAACGAGCCTATCTTTGTGGGCGATGAGAACTCGCTCAATCTCACCACGCTGGATGCGCTCAATCAGCACGAGGAAACGCTCGCGCTTGAAGTTCATGCCGCCGCCGACTTCCTGAATCCACTCGTCGACAGCATGCGCCAGCCCGGCAGTATTCCTCCATCGCCGCTACCTGAGATTGCAAGTCGTCGCGCTGCCCAGCGCTACTGACGCGGCAGTACACGACTGTCGATCGCTTCTCAGGTCCGCCGCCAAGCATCGCCCGAACATCGGACTCGTCAAAGTATCGATGCCCGGAAGGCAGGCGCTTAGCCGCCAGGATGCCCTCGCGCTCCCAGCGGCGCACCGTACTCGGAGCCCGTCCGATGCGCTTTGCGAAATCGTTGATCCGATAAACCTTACTCATGGCGAGTAATCATAGATAGGTTTGAGCAGGAATGAAGTATCAGTTGCTTTGCTCCTTGCGCAGTGTGGCGGATGCGTTTGGCACAAGCCATCGCATGCTGATCTACTACTTCAGCTCCGGGGATGGCTTCTGGCAGGCACTGTTGCCTCGCATCCGCCACGCGGAGCGGGGTCAGTCGAGCGTCACCCCCGTATCCGCCGTCAGCTTCAGCACCACCGGCAGGTACGCCTTGTACGCCGCCTCGGCCTGTGCCGGGGTGTTGCCAAGGGGTTCCGCGCCCATGTCCACGATGCGCCGCTGCATGTCGGCGCTGGCGACCAGGCTGGCGGTCTCGCGGCCCAGGCGGTTGATGATGTCCTGCGGCGTCCTGGCCGGTGCCATCAGGGTGATGGGGCCGGTCAGCCGGAACGGGTCGTCAGGGTAGCCGGCTTCCGCGAAGGTCGGCACGTCTGGCAGGCCCTGTGCGCGGCGCGTGCCGGTGACCGCGAGGGGCCGCAGCTTGCCGGTGGCGAAGTGTTGCTTGAGTGCGGTCACGGAGCCCACCGTCACGTTGACCTGGCCGGCGAGCAGGTCGGTCACCATCGGCCCTTCGCCGCGGTAGGGCACGTGCAGCATGTCCGCCTGGTATTGCCTGGCGACGTAGGTCTGGATCGTATGTGGCTGCGTGCCCGCGCCCCACGAGCCCATGCGCAGCTTGCCCGGCGATGCCCTGGCATAGGCCAGCAGTTCGGCAACGGTCTTGGCCGGCACGCTGCTGTTGACCGCCAGCACGGTGCGCGCGGTGGCGATGTCGGAGATCGGGCGCAGTTCAGTGCGCGGATCGTAGGGCAGCTTCTTGTACAGCGCCAGGTTGGACGTGATCGGGCCGGGAATGGTCATCAGCAGCGTATAGCCGTCAGGCGCCGACTTGGCGACGTAGTCGGTGCCGATGATGCCGCCGGCGCCGCCCTTGTTCTCCACCACCACCGTCTTGCCGATCTGGCGCGACAGGCCATCGCCGATGGTGCGCGCCAGCGTGTCGGTCAGCCCGCCCGGCGGGTAGGCAACGATCAGGTGGATGGGCTTGGCCGGGTAGGCGCCCTGTGCGCCGGCCGGGGCGGGCGCGGCGGCCAGGGCCAGCATGGTGAGCAGGGGCAGGGCGGCTTGCAGCAGCGGGCCGCGCAGCAGGGGGGCAGCGGTCATCATGATGGCGTTGTCTCCTTGGGATGGATTGTCACGTGTTGCCCTGCGTCGAAGGGCATGTCTCACTCCAGCTTGATGCCGCGAGCCTTGATCAGCTTGCCCCATTTGCCGATCTCCTGGTCGATGAAGGCGGAAAACGCGCTGCCCGGCTCTGGCTGCGGCTCAAGCCCCAGCCCCAGCAGCTTCTTGCGGATATCGGCATCGGCCAGCACGGCCGATGCCTCGCGGTTCAAGCGCTCGGAGACGGCGGGCGGCGTGCCGGCCGGCGCGACCAGGCCGAACCAGCCGTAGCCGACCATGCCCGGGTAACCCTGCTCGGCAAAGGTGGGCGCATCCGGATAGACCGGCGAACGCTGTTCCGAGGCCACTGCCAGCACGCGCAGCTTGCCGGCCTTGATAAAGGGCAGCGCCGAGGTGATGGCGGTCAGGGTGGCGTCCGCGCGGCCGGCCAGCAGTTCGGTATAGGCGGTGGCGTCGCCGCGGTAATGGACATTCAGCAGCTTGAACTTGCCGACCTGCCCGAACAGTTCGGCGGTCAGGTGCGGGCCGGAGCCTGCGCCCGGGGAGGCCAGCGTCACGCCATCCGGCTTGTCCCGGGCCATGCGCACGAAGTCGGACACGGTGCGGGCCGGCGAGCTGGCATTGACGATCAGGAAGACCGGGCCCAGCACGCGCGGTCCCACTGGCACGAAGTCCTTGCGGACGTCGTAGCGCTGAGCGATCCCTGCCGCGGTATTGATGGCGAAGGGCGCGGCGGCCCACAGCAGCGTGTAGCCGTCCGGCGCGGCATGGGCCACCTGCTCGGTGGCCAGGCGCGTGCCGGCGCCAGGTTTGTTCTCCACCACCACCTGTTGGCCAAGCTTGTGGCCAAGTGCCTCGGCAAGGATGCGGGCAGAGATGTCATTGGAGCCACCAGCGCCATATGGCGACACCAGCTTGACCGGCCGCGACGGATACGTTTGCGCCTGCGCGGGGCTGGCCAGGCACAGCATCGCCAGGCTGGCCGTCAGCACGGCCCGGGCGAAGATTGAGGTCCGATTCATGATGGTTCCTTCATGCGGCGGATGGGTGGATAGCGGAAGGTGCGTTCCAGGTGCGTGGGGCCGGGCACGTAGAGGCGCAACGCTACATAGAACGGCTCCGCGGGTGCCGGCAGCCAGTTGCCGGCCAGGGCGTTCTCCGAAGGGGGTTGCGCGCCCAGCACGATGCGCAGGCTGCCGTCGGGCGCCGAGCGCAGGGCCGGCGAGCGGTCGCCCAGCGAGTAGCGCTGCAGGGGGTTCTCGACCAGCATGCAGTCCGATTTACGGTAGATGGTCAGCGACCAGAATGCGCCCACTTGGGGTAGTCCTTGCCGGGGAAACACCAGTTCATACTGATGCGTGCCGTCCAGTGGCAAGCCGTCACCATCGCAATCGGCCATCAGGTACATGGCTTCCTCAACGCCTAGCGCACCGATGTAGTTGCGCGCCACTTCGGCACGCAGAGCGTAGTGAGTGCCGAACGAGGTGCGGATTTCCACCGGCAGGAACCAGCCGCCGCCCAGCGCGGAGGCCCTGGGCGCGGCCAGTTCCGCGTCGACCTGCGTCAGCGCGGTGGCCAGTGCCGCGCGCTGTGCCCCGGTCAGCGGCGCATTGCTGCCGATGCCGGCCGGGGCAAAGGTGCGGACCAGTTCCGCTTCGGCGGCGGGGGGCGGGTTCTCGCGCAGCATGCGGGTGACGACCGCGGCGTAGCGGTCGGGATCGGCTGGCCGCTCGCCGGCTTGCATGCCAGCATCGAATACGGTTGCTGCGCTGGTGCCGTCTGGCCGGCGCAGGCGGATTCCATCCTGCAGGGCATGTGCACCCGGCAAATCGGCTTCGCCACCGGCCAGGATGCGGCCGATGATCCAGACCGCGTTGGTGGGGCAGGGCAGCGGCGTTGCGCCGGCCGGCACCTCGCCCCGCCAGGCTGGCCCATGCAGCAGCCACGTGCCGCCTTGCGCGCCGGTGGTGCGGGTGCCGATATAGCCGAACGGGTTGGTATAGGCGTCGAGCAGGCCGAGCACGTAGTAGCGGCCGTGGCAGTCGGGCACGTCGAGCAGCAGCGGGCCGTTGGACAGGTCGAGCCACGCATTGGTGTAGAGCGTGTCGTGGTTCGGCGTGACGACCTGCCGGTGCTGCGGGCCGAGCAGCGCGCGCACATGCGTGACGGTGTTGATCCAGCGCAGTGTGGAATCGGGCCCGTCGCCGGCAAAGACCCCGGCGCCATCGCGCCGCGGGCAGGTGGCGGCGCGCATGCGCGCCATCTCGTACAGCGGCAGCGTGAAGCGCACCGCGGCGCACGCCAGCATGCCGAGTTGGTTGTCGTGAGGCTCCATGGCGCGCTCCATCAGGCAACGCGCCGCAAGGGCGGGATCACATAGTCGCCGGCCATGAAGCCATCGGTCGGGTGGTAGAGCCGCAGGATCAGGTAGAACGGGCCGTCCGGTGCCGGCAGCCAGTTGTCCCGCGCCTGTGTGGGGCGCTGGTGCGAGATGGTCAGCGTGAGGCCACCGTCGGCATCGTATTGCAGCCTGGGGCTGCGGTCGCCCAGCGCATAGCGCCCGATGGCGTTGTCGGTGAAGAAGCGGTCGGCGCCGTAAAGCGAGACCGACCAGAACGCCTGCGCCGGCGGCAGGTGTCCCGCGGGGAAGTGCAGGGCGTAGGCGTGGCGGCCGTGCAGCAGTTCGCCGTCGGCGTCATAGTCGGCAACGGCATAGACGGCCTCCTCGGCGCGCAGTGCGCCCAGCCCCTTCATCGCGGTGACCGCGCGCTGCATCCAGTCGTCGCCATAGCGGCCCAGCAGCAGGCTGTAGGTCCAGCTCTTGCGCGCATGGCTGCGGGTGTTGGCCTCGATCAGGGCCATGCCTTCGTGCCAGGCGCGGACCAGGCCCTGTTGCACCGCAGGCCGCAGTGTGCCCACATCGACGGCGTCGCCGGCGCGGATGCCGCATTTGCGCAGCAGCGACAGCAGGCCAGCCGCGGAAGGCTCGGCGGGATACTCGCGCAGGGCGTTGAAGATGTTGGCGAAGAAATCCAGCGCGGGCTCGCCGCCTTCCTGCCAGTCGCGCACGCAGGCGGGCTGCATCCTGGTGCCGCCGGACAGGCGGAAGCCGTTTTCGAAGGCGCTTGCCACCGGCAGGTCGTCGGCACCGGTCACCAGCACGCGGCCCAGCAGCCAGACCAGTGGCGTGGGGCAGCGCACCACGTGGTCGCCTTCGGCGTGCTGCCCGGGTCCGGCCAGCACGATGTCGGCGCCGGCCGCGGGCACGTTGCGCGGCCCCAGGTTCTCGAAGTTGTTGGTCCAGGCGTCGAGCAGCTCCACCACGTAGTAGCGGCTGGCGTCCGGCAGTGCCGGCACGTGCAGCGTGACCGGGCCGTCGGCCAGGTTGACCCAGGCGCAGAAGTAGAGCAGGTCGTTGGCCGGGGTGACGATGTCGCGGTCCCTGTGCGTCCACTGGTGCGTGCTGGCGGACAGCACGTTGACGGGGGCACGGCCGTAGCCCGTGGCCTGGGCTACGGAGGTCTGCAGCTGGCAGGTGCGCAGGCTTTCAAACAGCGGATAGGTGGCAAGCACCAGCGGCAGTGCCGCCGCGGCGGTGAGGGCTTCCTGGGGCGTGTCGATGGGTGCGCCGGCAAGAAAGGGCGCAGCGGGCTGGTTCATGGCGTTGTCTCCGGATGCGTGCGCCATAACGTTTTGTACGGCGCCGCGAATCTTGTCATTGGCGTGTCGGAGCATGTTGTCATAACATGTTATGACGAGTCAATGTTGTTATGATAAGTAGAAGCCCGCATCGGACATGCCGTGAACACCATCAATCTCGTGACAACAAGCTCCCAGCCTCGCTTCAGGCAGATCGAAGGCGCGCTGCGCCAGCGCATCGTCAATAACGAATGGACCCCGGGCATCAAGCTGCCGTCCGAGGCTGAGCTGATGGCTGAATTCGGCGTCAGCCGCATCACCGTGCGCCAGTCGCTGGCATCGCTGCTTGCCGAAGGGCTGATCGAGACGGTGCACGGCAAGGGCAGCTTTGTCAGCCGTCCGGCGGGGCAGGCGGACCTGGGGCCGTTGACCGGCTTTTTCGACTACATGCGCGCGCGCGGGCACGAAGCGCATGGCAAGCTGCTGTCGACGCGTCTGGTGGCGGCGCCGGCCATGGCCACCGATGCGCTGCGCCTGCCGCCGGGAACCAAGCTGCTGTGCGTGACCATGCTCAAGTCAGTGGCCGGCGTCCCGGTGGCGGTCGGCATGACGATGGCGCCAGAACCCCTGATGCGCGCGATCCTGGAGCACGACCTTGAACGCCACGATGCACTGATGATTGTGGAAGCCCGCCTGGGTTATCGCCTCAAGTACCTGCATACAGAGAGCGCAGCAATCCCCGCCAATGCCGAAACCGCGCGCCGCCTCAAGGTGGCGCCGGGCGAGCCACTGCTGCGCATCCGATTCACGCCGCATGACATCGACGAAAAGCCGCTGGCTTTCTCCGAATTCATGTTTCGTGGCGACAAGTTCACCTATAAGGCCTGCGTGCGGCGCTAGCGCCACCTGGCAGTGGCGCCAGGGGAACTTTTGTGCGGATGCCGTGGCCTGAACGGCATCGGCGCTGGCGTTAGAATGTGGCGCCCACTTCCGCCCCAGGAGTCCAAGATGCTTGCGCCGCTTTTTCCGCGTTCCCTGTCCACCGCGCTGGTGATGGCGTTGTCTGTCGCGTGCGCGTCGGCGGCGCTGGCTGCCGGGCAGGACGACGCACCAAAGCCGCGCGGCAAGGACGAGGCCCCGGAGGCCCCGCTCGCCTGCAAGAAGGCGGTCAAGGCAGCGCTCCCCAATCCCGCCAGCTTCAAATGGGTCGGCGGCAAGACCCGCAAGGTGGCCGAAGACGCCTACAGCGTGGTGGCCGACGTCGAATACCTGGCGCAGGACGGCGCTGTGCGCAAGGCCAAGGTCCAGTGCGACGTGCTGCGCGCCCCGGGCAACCAGTTCGTGGTGCCCAAGGTCAGGCTGCCGCAAAATTAGTGTCCTGTTCCGCAAATACCTTGCCATGAAATCGCCCAGTTGGCCGCCATGCGTCGTTGCCATAGCTACGGCTATGGCGCCTCCTCGCGACTAGCCTGACGACCAACTGGACGATTTCATTTTGGCTAAATCACAGGCGAAAGTGGACGCTGTCCATTTCATTTGCTAGGCTATGTGTACGGCATCCACAAATGCCTGTGGCTGCCGCCCAAGGAGACCGCGAATGAAGACCGAAGCGCAGAAGGAGCACCGCTGGCTGCAACGGCTGGTGGGCGACTGGATCGCCGAAGGCGAGGCATCGATGGGACCGGACCAGCCGGTGCAGAAGTGGGAGATCCCCGAGCGCGTGAGCAGCGTCGGCGAGGTCTGGGTCCAGTGCGTGACGCAGGGCGACATGCCCGGCTGCGGCCCGTCCACCACGGTCATGACGCTGGGCTACGACCCCGCCCGCAAGCATTTCGTGGGGACCTTCATCGGCTCGATGATGACCCACCTGTGGATCTATGAAGGCGACCTCGAGGCGGGCGGCCAGCAGCTGACGCTGCGTGCCGAGGGGCCGGATTGCTCCGGCAATGGCCGCATGGCCCAGTACCGCGACGTGATCGCCTTCACGGACGACGACCACCGCACGCTGACGTCCTTTATGCTGGGCGAGAACGGCGAGTGGACCCAGTTCATGAATGCCAGCTATCGCCGCCAGCGCTAGGGCTGGCGGCGCAGTGCCGCCGGCCGTGCCAGCCGGCCGCGGGGGCCGGGCGGATCGTCGTGGCGGCGCGCGGCGCCGCCCTCGGCATGGCGCCGGCGCCGGCGGCGCAGCACCAGCAGCAGCGACGCCGGCACCACCAGCACCAGTGCCAGCAAGGCGAACGTGACCAGGCCCGGATCGCGCGCCGCGGCGGCGACGCGGTTCACCAGGCAGGCAGCGACCACAATGCCGGGCAGCATGCCCAGCGCGGTGCCGACCAGGCAGTCGCGCAGGCTGATGCGCGATGCACCGATCACCAGGTTGACCAGCGCGAACGGTGCAATCGGCACCAGCCGCAGCACCACCATTGCCACCACCCCGTGCTTGCCCAACTGGTGGCTGACCCGGTTCAGCCGCCTGCCGCCAAAGCGGCGCACGGCATTGCGCCCCAGCAACCGGCCGGCCAGGTAGCCCGCGCCGGTGCTCAACACGGTGCCGCACAGCGCCAGCGCGGCGCCGTAGAGCGGGCCGAATATGACCACGGTCACCAGGATCAGCACCGTCACCGGCAGCATCGTCACCGCGCCGGCCAGGTAGACGCCCATCATCGCCAGCGGTGCCAGTGGCATCTCGTCCAACTGCTCGATCACGCCGAGCAGCGTGCGGAAGTCCGCCCATTCGCGCAGCGGCGTATGGCGCCAGGCAAATGCCAGTCCTGCCAGCAGCAGCGCCAGCGCCACCATCATCCCGACGCGCCCGAGCACGCGCGGGCGTGCCTCATGGCTGACGAACTCGGCCAGCACCTGGTCGCTGTCGATCGGCTCGATCGGATCCAGCAGGTTGGCCGCCGGCGCGGCGGCATCGACATCGTCCGGCAACGGCGGCTCGTAAGCTTCCAGAGAGCGCCCGTCCGCGCGCTGCAGTTTGCGGATGGCAGCAAGCACGCTGCGGGTGGCGGCGACCTCGGCCTGGAAGGTTTCGGGTGTCACATCCAGGTGCTCGCCCAGCAGCCGTGCGCGCATGGCGGCAATGGCCGCCTGCACGCGCGGGTCGCCGCTCGACACCACGACGATATTGCACTCGGTATCCAGCCCCAGCGAGCGGTTGCTGAGGTTGGATGAACCGATGGTGATGAAGTCGTCGTCGATCACCGTGACCTTGCTATGCACGTTGACGCATTCGGGGACCAGGCCTGGAATCGACGGGCAGTACAGGCAGAAGCGTTCCTGCGTGTCGGCTGCGCGCAGGCGGCGGTACAGGCGCGCGCGCAGCACGCCCATGCTGTGCGCTTCCAGCCAGCCGCTCTCGTTGCGTCGCGATACCAGCACGATATCGGGGCCGTCCTCGTGCCCCAGCCGTGCCTCCAGTGCCTTGGCGATCTCGTGCGAGCTGAAGTACTGGTTCTCCATGTAGATGCTGTGCCGGGCCGAGGCAATGGCATCGCGCAGCAGCATGCGGATCTCGCTGACACCGGGCTCGTCCTCGCACATGGGCATGGTGCGGGCGATGGCGACGCGCACGTCGGTCAGCTCCGGCGCCAGGCCTGGCGGCCACGGGTCTGACGAGGTGGCCGCAACCGGGCGCGGCTGGCTGCCGCTGGCGCGCAGCCAGCGCGCCGCGCACAGGGTGCCCAGCGCCGCCGCGGCGGCGCCGTCGAGCGCGCACTGCACGTCATGGAAGGGCGGGTAGGGCTTGCCTTCGGCCATGCGAAGCGGCGCGCGGGGGGCATGGCGGCTGTCGTCCCAGCGGCGCAGCGTCAGGTCCAGCCCGCCGACAAAGGCGAGCTTGTTGTCGATCACCACCACCTTCTGGTGGTGCGAGGCGCCGGGGGGATGGTTGCCGTCAAGCCGGAACGACAGGTGCCGGTGCGCCTGCCAGTGCGCGCTGGCCGACGGCAGCCACTCGCGCTCCATCGCCATTACCATGGAGTAGTCCCAGCTCAGGATATAGATGCGCAGCTCGGGGCGCTGGTCCGCCAGCGCGCACAGGAAGTCGCGCAGGCGCGCCGGCAGGCCGTCCTGCGCGCCCTGCGGCATCAGTTCCATGCGGCTGTCGATATCCCAGCCGAGGATGAAGATGGTGTGTTCGGCGCGCGGCAGCGCTTCGCGCAGCGCGCGGTAGTAGGCGTCGGCGTCGACCAGCATGGCAAAGCGCTGGCAGGGCTCGACGCGCCAGCAGTTGCGCCCCGGCTCCAGCGTCAAGCCGGCCGGCGCCTGGAAATCATGCGGGCCAGGTGCGGGGGGCGCTGTGGTGCCGGGCGGGTTGTGTTGCCTCATGTCGCACGCTTCGGGGAGATTCAGCCAGAAGTGTCGCGCAACTTCCGTACCGGCGCGGCAAGTGGGCTGACCCAGGCGTGCAGGTGGCGCCCCAGGGGTAAGGGCAAGCCTTGGGCGGATCAGGCGCGTGTGCGCTTTACCTGCCTTTGTAAGAACAGCATGCCGGCGAGGGCGGGGCCCGAAGACCCGGCGTGCGGAAGACGCTATGAAATATGGCCGCGCCGCAGCGCGGCGGGGCGGGCAATGCCCCAGACATCCAGCAGCGGCTCAAAATGCGGCTTGCTTTCGCGCGGTGCCGGCGCCACGCGCCGCGGCGGCGGCAAGGGCCGGCCGGTCAGCACTAGCGGGGTATCGGCCTCTGCCGGCGATTCAGGCTCGCCGGCGTAGGCCACCACGCCCATCTGGCGGGCGGACTTCAGCGCGCGCGTCAGTTCCGCGGCGTTCAGGCGGCTGGCGGCGGCAAGCTGGTGCCGGGGCATGGGCCCCTTGGCACGCAGGCTGGAAATCAACGCCATCACGCATTCCCGGGTGGTTCGATTCATTTCGCTGCGTCAGGAAAAGGGTTGCAGCGGTGGGCTCGCCAATCGAGCCTGCCGCGTACGGTACCCATTCTTTCGCAGGGGTCATATCCTTGCCAACCGGATATGACACTTGTTCACATTTCCGAGCGCAGAGAGGAATCGTCCTTAAGCTAATGTCGCGTTTCCGGGTTGCCGGCCGGAAATCTGCGATCCGCGCCGTCGCACGGGGTCAGCATCGTGCCATGCCGGCGCCACTTGCGCGCGTGCCTGGCATGAACGTCTTCGGCAAGCTGGTGCAGTTCGGCAACCCTGGCGTCGATCGGGTCGGGATAGATGTCCAGCGGGCGGTACCTGAGGAACAGGCGCATGGGGGTCTCGGTTGGTTCTGGAAAATGGCGTGCTGCCTTGATTCCAGTATCGGTGACGGACCCATGGCTTTCCAAATGGACTGTTGCAGCCCGCGTTGGTTGCGGGCCCGGGGATGCAGGGGGCGGGGCCGGCCGTTGACGGTGGCCGGGGTGCTCAGTAGCCGATGCGGGCGGTGCCGCGTGCATCGCGGCAATAGATCTTGCGCTCGCGCACCAGGCCGTCGCGGCCGTGGATACACAACGGCAGGCCATCCTCGCGCGCGCGCGTCCAGCCGGCCGCAATCGCGGCTTCCTGGGTCGTGAAATGCAGCGCGGTGTCGTCGCCACCGTGCTCCAGGCCTTCGATGGTGAGTGCCCATCCGCCGTCGCCGGCGAATTCGGTGTTGTCGGTTGCGGCGGGAAGCACGTGGATGCTGCGTGACGTCATGGTGTTCTCCGGATGGCTTGCGCTGACTTGTGATTTTTAAGCGATGGCGACGCCGCAGGGTATCCGTCGCTGTCCTACAAGCGCGCACGCGGTGATGGCCTGTCGCGCCGTCGGCTGACATCCCGGTAGGACGAAAGCCGACTTTTCGCGCTGCGGTGCGTTGCTACGATCCAATTGCCGGTCGGGCAAGCGGCTGCCCGGTCAAGCCATTCCGATCCACTCCATCCTGGCGGCACATGCCGCATCCACACGAAGCAAGGAGATCGTCATGAGAAAGCTATTTGCACTGTTTGCCCTCGCTGGCGTGCTGCTGGTCACGGGTTGCAACACCATGGCCGGTGCAGGCAAGGATATCGAGCGCGGCGGCGAGAAGGTGCAGGGCGCGGCGGAAAGCACCAAGCAGAAGATGTAGGTCCCGCTGCCTGCCGCCCTGGCATTGCGGCGGCCCGCGCCTGGTGACGCGGGCCGTTGTCGTTGCCACGGCGTGCCGGCACCCTAGGGGCGCTTGCCTGCAATCACCAGCGCGATGCCGCCCAGCACCGCGGCCGCACTCAATCCCAGGCGCAGGCTCAGGGCTTCACCGAGCAGCGCGATGCCGCCTGCCGCCGTAATGACCGGCACGCTCAGTTGCACGGTGGCGGCGGTGGCGGCCTTCAGCCGCGGCACCACGGCATACCAGATGACATAACCCAGCCCGGATGTGATGGCACCGGACGACAGCGCATAGGCCAGTCCCGCGCCGTCCAGTGATCGCTGCGCCTGCATCACCGCGCCCAGCGCCAGCGCCATCGGCACCGCGCGCAGGAAATTGCCCGCGGTGGTAGAAGCCGGATCCGCGGCGCGCCTGCCGCGCAGAGAATAAACGCCCCACGCGATGCCGGCCGCGATCATCAGCAGCGAGGACAGCAGCGGCGGCGTGGCCAGCCCCGGCAGCAACAGCCACACCAGCCCGGCCAGCGCCAGTGCCAGGCCGATCCATTGCTGCACGCGCATGGGCTCGCCGGCATAGAGGCCATAGCCGGTCATGGTGGCCTGCACCGCCCCGAACAGCAGCAGCGCGCCGGTCCCCGCGGTGAGGCGCACATAGGCGAAGGAAAAGGCCGCGGCATAGCAGAACAGCGCCAGCGCGGAGATCCAGTTGCCTTCCACCGGCGGCAACCGCTGCGCCACGAACGTGCGCACCAACTGGTGCCGTGCCACGACGATGACCCACAGCACCAGCGCTGCCGCGGCGACGCGGGCCAGCGTAAAGCTGGCCGCGTCGATGGTGGTGCCCTTCAGCGCGAGCCGGCACAGCAGTGAATTGCCGGCAAAGGCGAGCATCGCCAGTGCGGTCAGTACCACGGTGTTCGCGCGCGGCATGCGGCAGGGCGGCGGTGGCAGCTGCGTGGTTCAGGCTGCGGGCGGCTCGTCGCCGATGGCGAACGAAGACAGGTGCTCTATCGCCCTGACCAGCCCGGAATGGTCCCACCCAGCGCCGCCCAGCCCGCTGCAGACATTGAACAGCTGCTGGCACGACGCCGTGTGGGGCAGGCCCACGCCGAGCTGGCGCGCGGTGGACAGCGCCAGGTCCAGGTCCTTCTGGTGCAGCGCGATGCGAAAGCCCGGGTCGAAGGTGCGCTTGATCATGCGTTCACCATGCACTTCCAGGATGCGCGAGCCGGCAAAGCCGCCCATCAGCGCCTCACGCACGCGCGCGGGGTCGGCGCCGGCGCGGGCGGCCAGCACCAGCGCTTCGCTGACCGCCTCGATGGTCAGCGCCACGATCACCTGGTTGGCCACCTTGGCCACCTGGCCGTCGCCGGCCTGGCCCACGCGCGTGATGTTCTTGCCCATCAGCTGCAGGATCGGCAGCACACGGTCGAACACTTCCTGCTTGCCGCCGGCCATGATCGACAGCGTGCCCGCCTTGGCCCCGACCTCGCCGCCGGAGACCGGCGCATCGATATAGTCGGCGCCGAGCGCCTCGATGCAGCGCGCGAACTCGCGCGTGGCGATCGGCGAGATCGAGCTCATGTCGATCACGGTGACGCCGCCTGCCGTGTCGGCAAGGCCGTCGGCGACCCCCTTCTCGCCAAACAGCACCCGCTCCACGTCGGGCGTGTCAGGCAGCATCAGGATAATGGTTTCCGACTGCTTCGCCACCTCCTCGGCGCTGGCGCAGGCATTCACGCCGGCGTCCTGCAGATCCTGCGGCACGCCGCTGCGCGTATGGGCGAACACGGTATGCCCGCCGTCGACAAGGTGCTGCACCATGGGCTTGCCCATCACGCCAAGTCCGATAAAGCCGATCTTGCTCATGTCAGTGTCCGGTAGTGGTCAGGCGCCAGGCCGGCCGTGCGTCGCGCACGACGCCGGGTTCATCTCTGATGATAGTCAGTCGCACGCAAGCGCAGACAGCGGCCCCGGCGCAGGATGCGTGCTGGCGCGCGCGGCCGCCACCCGCGCGGCGGCATCGTCCAGCTGCGCCAGCGTGCCGGGGTCGACCGGGACATGGGTGGCGCGGGCGGCGCGCCAGGCCCGTTCGGGCTCGCCCGGCAGGCGGATGCCATCCTGCCCGGGCTGCAGCCGCGAGGCCTTCATCCACTCGGCGAATGCCGCTACCTCATGCCCGAACGACGTGCTGGTGCCCAGGCGCGCGGGATCGAACACGATCGCCAGCATGTTGTTCCAGACCGCGTGCTCATGCCGCAGCGTTTCCGGGCGGATGGTGTGGCCGCCGGTGACCGCGGCACCCAGCAACTCGCACATTACGG
This sequence comes from Cupriavidus sp. UYPR2.512, assembly GCF_000379565.1. Lineage (NCBI taxonomy): Bacteria > Pseudomonadati > Pseudomonadota > Betaproteobacteria > Burkholderiales > Burkholderiaceae > Cupriavidus > Cupriavidus sp. UYPR2.512. The sequence continues at coordinate 49,906 of NZ_KB902854.1, forward strand.
CGAGCACATGGCCCTTGTGCTCGCCAAACGGCCGCAGCGCGCCTTGCGGCGCGCCGCCGGCGGGGTACATCACGGCAGGATCGGCGGTGGGCTCGCCGTGCGCGTCCAGCAGGCAGCCGGGCGCCACCGGCACGCCCTTGTTGTGGGCTACGCGCACCTTGCCCAGCGCAATCGCGCTGGTGGCGAAGTCCAGCACCAGCGGCGGCTCGCCCGCCACCGGCACGCCGATGGTGAACGGGTTGGTGCCGTAGCGCGCATCGTAGCCGCCGTGCGGCGCTACGATGGGCTTGGACAGCACGTTGACGAAGTGGATCGAGATCATGCCGGCGGCAGTGGCCTGCTCGGCCCAGTGGCTCACGCGGCCCAGGTGGTGCGACTGCCGCAGGCCCATCACGCAGACGCCATGCTCGCGCGCGCGGCCGATGGCCATGTCCATGGCCTGCGCCGTCACCGCCTGGCCCATGCCGCGGTTGCCGTCCAGGCTCAGCATGCTGCCGGCATCGTGCAGCACGCTGGCCTGCTGGTTCAGTTGCAGCTCGTCGGCCTGCCAGGCCAGCACATAGCGCGGGATCATGCCGACGCCGTGCGAGTCATGCCCGCTCAGGTTGGCGCCGACCAGGTGGTCGGCAGTCAGGCGCGCCTCTTGCGCGCTGCTGCCCGCGGCAAGCCAGAGATCGGCCACCCACTGGTGCAGGGCGGCAGTAGGAATGCGGTGTTCGCTCATGTCGGCCTTGGCTAGGGATAAAAAAAGCCCCGTGCCGTGTGACGGCAACGGAGCTTCATGATACGGCCGGCGCGAACCCGGTGGTGCTGGCGTGGCCGGTGATCGGCCACTGCTTACTGGCGCAGCGCAGCTTCGGCAGGAGACTGGCCAAGGATTTCGCGGATACGGGCCAGGTAGGTATCGCCCACTGCGCGGTGCATGCGCGCCGCTTCGGCCGCGAACTGGCGCCGGCTGGGCGGGCGGATGCCCAGGCCGCGGCAGATCGTTGACAGGTAAGGCTTGCGCTGGCCGCCCAGGCGCAGCGCCGCGGTCTGCAGCGCGGCATCGCCGATGCGCCCGCGCAGCCAGGCCAGCACCTGGCGGTCATAATCGTTTTGCACACGGATCAGGTGTTCCATGGACGGGACTCCTACTGTTCATCCATACAGTTACTGTAAATATATACAGTATCCGACGGGATGCAAGGAGTTTGATGCCACTGTCCAGGAACACTTTGGCCGCGTGACCAAGTCGACTACAAGCCACCCATGGCGTTCACGGTGAAGGCCAGAATCCCCTTGTTGAACAGAAACGCGGCCACGCAGTGACCCCAGGACGCCGGCCCAGTGCGATGTCTCGGGGGCGCGCGATCAGCGTCCCGATCGCAACCAGGATCACCATCGAGAGCAGCACGGTGATCGTGAGCAGTGCCACGCGGTTGGCATCGTTGTCTTGCGCCGTGCGCCGCATGGCCGCAGGATCTGCGCGCACCAGCGGCAGCGCGGCGGCAAGAAAGACCAAGGCCGCGAGATCGAAGCCGATCAGCAGGGCGATGCGTGGCTCCGCGCCGAGCGCGCCTGCGGTAATGGTCGCGACGAGCAATATGGCCCGCACAGCAGAAAGCGTGCCGGTGCCATGCGCTTGCCGATAGCGAAGCGGGCGGGTCTGTTCATGGGGCATTCATCCGGATGACCCTTCATCAGGAAAGGACGCTGGTCATCCGTGAATGTCCGTGCCGTCGCGCGGTTTGTTACGCTGCATGCGCCTTTCATTTGACGGCATCGAGGCTGATAATGGCCCTGTGCCATGACCGGCAAGGAGAGACGCCATGACCAAACGCTCTTCCTCCACGGATGAACCCGATCTCGCCCAGGGCGTGCCGCTTGCTGATATCGCTGAAGGCGGCATGTTGACGGGCCAGGTTGGCGGCAAACCGGTCTTGCTCGTGCGACGGGGCGATGCGTTGTATGCCATTGGTGCGACCTGTACCCACTATGGCGCGCCTCTGGCGGACGGCCTGCTGGTCGGCGACACGATCCGATGTCCATGGCATCACGCCTGCTTCAGTCTTCGTACCGGCGAGGTCCTGGGGCCGCCCGCCCAGGATCATCTGAAATGCTGGCGCGTGGAACAGCAAGATGGGAAGGCGTTCGTCCGAGAAGCGCTGCCGGCGGTGCGGCCACCGAGACTTGCCTCGGCCCAACTCCCTGAATCCGTGGTGATCATCGGCGGCGGCGCGGCCGGGACTGCCGCGGTCGAAACCCTGCGGCGGGAAGGCTATGGCGGCCCTGTCACGCTGTTGAGCGCCGATCGCTCATTGCCGTACGATCGGCCGAATCTGTCGAAAGACTACCTCGCCGGGACGGCAAAAGCGGACTGGCTCCCAATGCGGCCACCGACGTTCTACGCGGATCACGACATCGACGTGCGATCCGACAACCGTGTCGTCAAGCTCAGCCCAGCGCAAAAATCCGTCACGCTCTTGGATGGCAGCAGCGTGGGTTACGGCGCGCTTCTGCTTGCCGTCGGTGCCGTGCCGATACGGCTCGACGTTCCTGGCGCAACCTTGCCGCACGTGAGCGTGCTCCGTACGCTGGCCGACTGCGACGCCTTGATCGCGCGTCTTGGCACGGCACGCCGATGCGTCGTGGTGGGCGCAAGCTTTATCGGGATGGAAGTCGCGGCAGCGCTACGAACGCGAGGACTTGAAGTGCATGTTGTCGCGCCCGAAGCGCTTCCGATGGAACGGGTCCTGGGTGCGGCGCTCGGCGACATGATCAAGGCGCTTCATGAATCGCATGGGGTAACGTTCCATCTTGAGGCCACGGTGGCAGCGATTGAACCGGATCGGGTGAAATTGTCGACCGGCGCGGAGCTGGCGGCCGATCTGGTCGTGACCGGGATTGGCGTTCGCCCCGACGTGGCCTTGGCGCAGGACGCCGGTCTTGCGCTGGACAAGGGCGTGGCGGTCGATGAATTTCTTCAGACGAGCGAACCTGGCATCTATGCCGCGGGCGATATTGCGCGCTGGCCCGACCCGAGAACGGGCAAGCGCATCCGCGTCGAACACTGGGTGGTCGCTGAGCGCCAGGGCGTGGCGGCAGCGCGAAATATCCTTGGGCAGCAGCAACGCTTTGCGGCAGTGCCATTCTTCTGGAGCCAGCACTATGATGTGGCCATCAATTACGTAGGCCATGCGGAGCAATGGGATCGCCTTGATGTCGACGGCGATCCCGCCGCGCATGACTGTACGGTGACCTATTGGAGCAAGGACAAGCGGCTTGCGGTCGCCACAGTCGGGCGCGACCTGGCGAGTCTTCGGGCGGAGGTCGCGTTCGAGCAGGAGGCGACAGGATCCGGGGCGTGACCGGCAACTTAGCGAGCTTCAGCCGACCCGGCGAAGCGCGGCGCGAGATCTGGCGTGGCAGCAGGGGCTTCGCGATCGGCAAGCCCTTCAAGCAGGTCGGCCGACGGGACAAAGAACAGGCTGCCGGTGACTGCCTTGCTGAAGTCGAGCAGCCGGTCGTAATTGCCGGGCGGCAATCCGACGAACATGTTCTCGAGCATCTTCTCGATCGGCGCGGGCGAACGGGCGTAGCCGATGAAGTAGGTGCCGAACTCGCCCGCGCCCGGGCGCCCGAACGGCATGTTGTCACGCAGGATCTTCACTTCCTGCCCGTTCTCGACCAGCGTCGTCAGAGAGCTGTGCGATGACGAGGGCTTGACCTCCGCGTCCAGTTCGATGTCGGACAGCTTCTTGCGCCCGATGATCAGTTCTTGTGTCTCCACGGGAAGGGCATTCCACCGCGCCATATTGTGCAGATACTTCTGCACGATGACGTAGCTGCCGCCGGCAAACTCGTCATCTTCCTCGCCGATCACCGTGAAATCGATGGCCTCGCGTCCGGCCGGATTCTCCGTGCCATCGACAAAGCCGATCATCGCCCGCATGTCGAAGTTGCGAAAGCCGTGCACCTCGTCGACAACCTGGATCGCAGCGCCAAGCTTGCCGAGCAGTTGCGTGGCAAGCTCGAAGCAGAGGTCCATCGACTCGGCGCGGATGTGCAGCAGGAGGTCACCCGGCGTGGCGATGGCGAAGCGATCACCGGTGCCGAACTCGCGGAACGGATGCAGCGCCGCGGGACGGGGCTTGCCGAACAGCCTGTCCCACGCGTCGGAGCCGAAGCCGCAGACACAGGACAGCTTGCCTGACGGCACGCGATGGCCGACCGCGCGCACGACGGCGGCAACGTCGGCACACCACGCGCGGACGGAGTCGGCGTGGTCGTCGCCGTCGCTGAGCGTTGCAACGATGAATATCGCGCTGCGGGTGACTGTGCCGGAAACGGCTTGCGGTTCGGGGGCATTTGCAGGCATCGTGCTCTTCATGTTGGTTAAACCGATATGGTTTGCGGGCTGACGGAACAGAACACGTAAGCCTACACGAATTGTGTGGTGCCTCTGACCTTTCAAATTCTTCTGTCAGGCAGTTGAGAGTTCGACGCCTTTCCTGCTTTGTGGCGATATGGGTCGGCCAACCGATCCAGACCGCTGAGCAAGGCCCATGCCTGCGGCGGCATCCCTGGGAAGTCGGACGTTTGCCGCAGCGCTGCAAGCGCTCCGGGGCCTGCGCGATGGACAAAATGTCCATGCTGAGCCAGGTCTCCGGGTCAATCTGTCCATGCAGTTGTCATTTAAGGCATCGCTTATAGGCACGCAAAGAATCGCTGAATTTACCTTAAGTGGCCAGGCAATTATCTTGTCCCCAACGATGCAGGAACCCTGAGCGCAGCGGTATCGGTGCACGCTCGAGCAAGCCTCATCGGCCTTTCGAACAGGGACAGGAGACCATGCATGTTCACGACGAGAATATTCCGGCGACAGTACCTGATGGCCTGCGTCGCGCCAGGCTGCCGGGCGACCTGACGCGGCCATGATCGTTGGTACGGCAGGACATATCGATCACGGCAAGACCAGCCTGGTCAGGGCGCTGTCGGGCATGGATGCCGACCGCCTGAAGGAAAAGAAGGCGCGCGGCTTCTCGATCGAGCTTGGCTATGCGTACGTGCCGCTTGAGAACGGCGACGCGGTCGGCCTGGTCGATGTCCCGGGCCACCAAAAGCTCATTCACACCATGGCCGCGGGCGCAAGCGGCATCGACTTCGCGCTGCTCGTGGTCGCCGCCGATGCCGGCGTGATGCCGCAAACGCGTGAGCACCTGGCCATTGTGCAACTGCTCGGCATCCGGCGCGGCGCGATTGCGCTGACCAAGGTCGATCGTGTGGATGACGCGCGGCTACAGCAGGTGCGCGAGGAGATCGCGGTGTTCCGGCTCGGCAGCATGCTGGAAGATGCCCCGGTTTTTGAAACCTGCGCAACGCGCGCCGACGATCCGGGTGTGAAAGCGTTGAAGCGGCACCTGCACGCGGCCGCGGCTGCGTCGCGCACCAGGCGCGACGACGGGCTGTTCCGCCTTGCGGTTGACCGGGTCTTCACGCTTGCCGGGCAAGAGACGATCGTGACGGGAACCGTGGTGTCGGGGCGCATCCATGTCGGCGACAGGGTGTTGCTCGCGCCAAAGAACGAGTCTGCGCGCGTGAGCAGCATCCATGCGCAGAATCGTCCTGCTGCTGCCGGGCGGGCGGGGCAGCGCTGCGCGCTGAACCTGGCCGGCATCGACAAGGGCGCGATCGACCGCGGTGACTGGGTGGTCGATGTGCGCCTGGCACAGGCGTCGGAGCGCATCGATGTGATGCTGACCCTGTTGCCGGACGCCCCCGCGCTGGAGCACTGGGCGCCCATGCATGTTCATCTGGGCACGCAGCACCAGGTGGCGCATGTCGCGCTGCTCGATGGCCCGACGCTTGCCCCCGGCCAGCGCGCGCGCGTGCAGCTTGTGTTCGAGCGGCCGGTGTGCGCGCTGCCTGGCGATCCCTTTGTCGTGCGGAATGCGCAGGCCAGCCGCACCATCGGCGGCGGCGATGTACTTGATCCGTTCGCGCCCGCGCGCAAGCGCCGCTCCCCGGCGCGGCTGGCGTGGCTCGACGCGATGCAGGCCATGCTTGACACCGGTTCGGTTGGCACATTGCTCGAGCAGGCGCCAAACGGGCTGTCGCGCGCGCTGCTGGAGCGGCTGAGCGGCATGCCGGCGGCGGCCATCGAACTGCCGCGGGACACGCGCGTGATCGAACTTCCGGGCGACGATGCCTTGCTGGTGTCCAGCGCGGCGTGGCAGGCGCTGGCGGGGCGATTGACCACTGCGCTGCGGCAATTTCACCAACGCTCGCCGGATGTACTCGGTCCGGAGGTGGCGCGTTTGCGCAGGATCGCCGCACCGCTCGCGCAAGACGCATTGTGGTGCGCGCTCATCGATGACGCCTGCGCGCGCGGTGACATCGTCAGGAACGGCCCCTGGCTGCACCTGCCCGAGCACACCGTGACGCTCGACGATGGGGAGCGCGCGCTTGCCGCGACACTGCAGCAGGCCATGAAGGCGGGGCGCTTCGATCCGCCATGGGTGCGCGAGCTGGCGAGCACGCATGGGGTGCCGGAGGACAGGGTGCGGCAACTGATGCGCAAGCTCGCGCGTCATGGCGAGACCTTTCAGGTCGTGCATGACCTCTTCTACGATCCGGAGGCTATTCGCGAGCTGGCCTTGCTCGCCGCTGTCGATGCCAGCAAGAACGCCGGCACGGTCGTCGCTGGGGCATTTCGCAATGCCACCGGCCTCGGACGAAAACGGGCGGTTCAGGTCTTGGAATTCTTTGACCGTGTTGGCTACACGCGCTTCGACCGTGGCCGGCATCTGGTGCGCACGGAAAGTCGTTGGCTGGAGTTGCTCTGACGGTTGCACGGTCCCCGCTGACAGAGGTCACTGCCACCTCTGTCAGCGGGCCGGGCCGCTCCCCCTTCCTGACCTCGCCCCCCCCTTCGCAAGAGGCAGGAACTGCTGAGGCTTCGTTCATTTGCCCCAACTCTCGTTGACGACGGATTTGGAAGACCCTGGCGGGGCCATTATTATGTGACCGAAGCACCGGGCAAATGACTGGCATGATGATATCGAAACCGTGTGGAAGGTAATACCCTGCTGATCAGCAGGGTGCTTTTGGAGTCGGGCGGCATGGTTATTCATCAGCCAGCTCGAAAACCTTGAATGGTGCTGGCGGTACCAGCGCCATACATATATTTGGCGTGTGATTTAATATTCACGTTGGCCGAGAGGGGTTCGGGTGAATCCGGGCGAAGGGCCCAATCAAAGCGCCAGTATCGGGGGGTTCTGGACTGCCATGAGTATCGAGATCAAAAAAGATATCACCGAGTTCGCGGACCATCTGCTGGACGCCGTGTTCCTGGTCGACACAGGCGGCCGCATCCAGTATGTCAGCGCGGCCTGCGAGGGCATTTTTGGCTATACGCCGAAGGATATGGCGGGCGAGTTCATCATCGATCTTGTCATGCCTGCCGACCAGGACCGGACCATTATCGAGGCCAAGCAGGTCATGTCGGGAAAGAAGCGGATCGGTTTTGAAAACCGCTATCGCCACAAGGACGGCAGCGCCGTCCATATCATGTGGTCCGCCGGATGGCTCCAGTCGGAACGGCTGCGCGTCGGGGTTGCCCGAGATGTCACTGCGCTGAAGAAAGAGAGCATTCTTGACCTTGGGCTGGCGCTTTCTTCCGTTCCGTTGGCGCCCCACGAGCAGAAAGTCTTGCGGCTGTTGTTGACCGACGCATCGGAAAAGCAGATTGCCCAGCGCCTCGGTTTGGCCGTTTCCACGACCCACTCCTATGTGACCGGCATATTCCGGAAGTTCGGCGTCAGGGGCCGGGCCGGATTGATGAGCCTGTGGCTGGAAAACCTGACCAGGGATTAGCGGTAGCGGAAAACCGAGGACTGGGCCACGGCGGGGGGCGATGTGGTTCGCTACTGCGTTACCCCTGTCATTCGTCGGCCCTCTATCAGCGCCTGACCAGCGAACACTGTGACTTCGATACCGGCATGAATGCCTGCTCGCCCGGCACTGTGGCCAGCACCTTGTAGTAGTCCCATGGGTACTTGGACTCGGCCGGTGTCTTGACCTCGAACAGATACATGTCGTGGACCATGCGGCCGTCTTCGCGGATGCGGCCGTTCCTCGCGAAGAAATCGTTGATGGGCATGGCCTTCATCTTTTTCATCACCGCCGCGGTCTCGTCGGTGCCCGCTGCCTGCACGGCCTTCAGGTAGTGCGTCACCGATGAATACGCACCTGCCTGGCTCATGTTAGGCATCTTCTTCAGCTTGTCGAAATAGCGGCGCGACCAGGCACGGGTGGCGTCGTTCATGTCCCAGTAGAAGGCCTCGGTCAGCACCAGCCCGGAGGCGGTCTTCAGGCCGATGGCGTGGATGTCGTTGATATAGAGCAGCAGGCCCGCCATGCGCTGCGTGTTGTTGCGGGTCAGGCCGAATTCAGAGGCGGCCTTGATCGCGTTGACGGTATCGCCGCCGGCATTGGCCAGGCCCACCACCTGTGCCTTGCTGGCCTGCGCCTGCAGCAGGTAAGAGGCAAAGTCGCTGGTGGCCAGCGGATGGCGCGCGGCGCCAAGCACCTTGCCGCCGGTCTCGTTGATGACGGCGGTGGCCGAGTCCTGCAGCGTGTGGCCGAAGGCGTAATCCGCCGTCAGGAAGAACCAGGACTTGCCGCCGCGCTGTACCATCGCGCGCGCGGTGGTGTTGGCCAGCGCGTAGGTGTCGTAGGCGTAGTGCACTGACACCGGCGTGCACAGGTCGTTGGTGATGCGCTCGGTGCCCGGGCCGGAGAACACCACGATGCGGTTCTTCTGTCTTGCAACCTCAAGCACCGCCAGCGCTGGCGCCGACGCGGCCACGTCGAGGATGGCGTCGACATTGGCGGTGTCGAACCATTCGCGCGCCTTGTTGGCGGCGATGTCGGCCTTGTTCTGGTGATCGACCACCACCAGCTCGATCTTCTTGCCCAGCACCTTGCCGCCGAAATCGTCGATGGCCATCTGTGCGGCAGTGGCGCTGCCGCGGCCGGTGACATCGGCATACAGGCCGCTCATGTCGAGCAGCATGCCGATCTTGACGACATCGTCAGAGACAGCGGCCTTGGGCTGTGCCTGGGCGGTGCCGCAGGCAAGCGCCGCGGTGAAGGCGAAGGCGCTGGCGGCAATGCGGCGGATCGAGTGGCGATGGTTCATGGTGTCTCCCTGAATTATTGTTGTTGGCTCATACCGTGGCGATCGGCGTCACCGGCGACCCCACTGCGCCGGGCAGGCGCAGCGGCGGGGCGGTGAGCTGGAAGCGGGTACGGCCGTTGGCGCGCAACCAGTCCGCCAGTTCGCGCAGGTACCATAGCTCGCCCAGCGGCAGGCCGAGCTTGAACAGGCAGTGGTGGTGCAGCGGCAGCAGCGGGTGGCGCTTGTCGCCGTCGGGCGCGGGGCGCGCGGGGTAGCGTTCCACCGCGTAGTTGTCGGCGATCAGCGCGGCGATGCCGGCATCGGTGATCCAGTTCAGCAGGCGGTCGTCGCGGCCGTCGAGCGCGCAGCAGCTGTGGTGCAGCACGGCTTCATCGGGGTCGCGCTGCATCGACAGCACCACCTCGGCAAAGCCAGTGCGCAGCAGCAGCATGTCGCCGCGTTCGACTTCCACCTTGCCGGCGTCCAGCGCGTGCATCAGGTCGTCGTAGCCGACATTGCGGAAATCCATGCCGAAGGTGTGTGCCAGGTCCACCAGCACGCCCCGGCCCTGCATGCCCTTGACCGCGAAGTTCTCGATGCCCAGCGCCTGCGCGGCACTGTGGTCGTGGCCGCAAGGGTGCGCGGCGAAGTTGTCGTCCTCGGCATAGTCCACCGGGCCGACGATATGCTCGTTGGCGCGGTAGCCGTTGTAGTAGACGCGCTCCAGGCGGCCGTCGCCGTCGGCATCGAACAGCGCACCCACGTGCGCCAGTGCATCCCATTGCGTGCTGTACTGCAGGCACAGCAGCACCTGGTCGTCGCTGATGACGTCGGTGGCGGCCGGGTCCATCCTGGCCAGCGGGAAGTTCACATAGGGGATGTCGTCGCGAAAGGTGGGCCGCAACACCGGCGGATGCCGGCGCGGGTTGAGCTTGTTGCCGCCGGGGTAGTCCAGCGGCAGCGACAGGCAGAAGCTGATGCCGGCCTGCACCTCGCGCGCGCCTTTGACGACCTGCTCCGGGCCGATCAGGTTGATGCGGCCGAGCTGGTCGTCGGGGCCGAAGTCACCCCAGTTGGAACCTTGCGGACGTTGCTTCCAGCGCATGAGTCATGCCTCCTGTCGTGTGCGTGGCCGGGGGGGGCGGCCGGGGTGGTATGGGTCCAAAGCAGGCGCGGCTGCGCGATGCGCGTGGCCTCGCGGGCGTCCTTATCCGGTTCACTTGGCATGCAACCGGTTGCACTCTTATAGGCGATGTCCCGGGGCGCGGTCATTTTGCGGTGCAGCAGAATATCGGCTTCCCGGCATGTCGCCGAGGGCGCCTAGCGCCTGTTTATCATGTGTCATCGTACAACATGGAGGCGGAGTATCGAATAAGCTGCGGCCGAAGGCTGGGAACTAGGGGAATTCCCGGGGCCTCCCCGGTCACGAACGCGATAGAATGTTGTCAGACAACGTAACACTATGGCTGCGCGAATGCGCCGGGCTGGAGATGACATGGCAGTGACCCCGACAGCGGCTGGGCAAGCGGTTCGCCCCCTGTACATCACGATGCACGCGAACGACAACGTTGCGATCGTGGCCAACGACGGCGGCCTGCCGGCGGGAACGGAATTCCCCTGCGGCCTGGTGCTGGCCGAGGGCGTGCCGCAGGGCCACAAGGTGGCCCTGGCCGACCTGCGCGAGGGCGACGCGGTGATCCGCTACAACGTGGTGATCGGCTACGCGCTGAAAGACCTGCCGCGCGGCAGCTGGGTCAATGAGCGCGTGATCCAAATGCCGGCCGCGCCGGAACTGCACGACTTGCCGGTCGGCACGCGCGTGGCGCCGCTGCCGCCACTGGAAGGCTATACCTTCGAGGGCTACCGCAATGCGGACGGCTCGGTCGGCACGCGCAATATCCTGGGCATTACCACCACGGTGCAGTGCGTGGAGGGCGTGGTGGAGTTTGCCGTGCGGCGCATCAAGGAAGAACTGCTGCCGAAATACCCCAATGTTGACGATGTGGTGGGCCTTGAGCACACCTACGGCTGCGGCGTGGCGATCGACGCGCCCGATGCCGGCATCCCGATCCGCACCATCCGCAACATCGCGCTGAACCCGAATTTCGGCGGCGAGGTGATGATCGTCAGCCTGGGTTGCGAGAAGCTGCAGCCCGCGCGCCTGATCGGCGCCGGCACCATCCCGATCCAGAAGGAGGGCGAGCCCGACGTGGTCTGCCTGCAGGACGAGCAGCATGTGGGCTTTGCCTCGATGATCGATTCGATCATGGCTACCGCCGACAAGCACCTGGCCCGCCTGAACGCGCGCCGGCGCGAGACCTGTCCGGCGTCAGACCTGGTGGTCGGGGTGCAGTGCGGCGGCAGCGATGCCTTCTCCGGGGTCACGGCCAACCCCGCGGTGGGCTTTGCCACCGACCTGCTGGTGCGCGCCGGGGCCACGGTGATGTTCTCCGAAGTGACCGAGGTGCGCGATGGCATCGACCAGCTCACCGCGCGCGCCGCCACGCCCGAGGTGGCCGACGCGCTGGTGCGGCAGATGGCCTGGTACGACCGCTACCTGGAGCAGGGCAAGGTCGACCGCAGCGCCAACACCACGCCGGGCAACAAGAAGGGCGGCCTGTCGAACATCGTGGAAAAGGCAATGGGCTCGATCGTCAAGTCCGGCACCGGCCCGATCCACGGCGTCACCGGCCCCGGCGAGAAGGTCACGCAGAAGGGGCTGATCTATGCCGCCACGCCCGCGGGCGATTTTGTCTGCGGCACGCTGCAACTGGCCGCCGGCATGAACCTGCATGTGTTCACCACCGGGCGCGGCACGCCATACGGGCTGGCCGAGGTGCCGGTGATCAAGGTGTCCACCCGCAACGACCTGGCACGGCGCTGGCACGACCTGATGGATGTCAACGCCGGCCGCATCGCCACCGGCGAGGCCACCATCGAGGAAGTGGGCTGGGAGCTGTTCCACACGCTGCTCGCCGTGGCCAGCGGCAAGAAGTCATGGGCCGAGCACTGGAAGATCCGCAATGCGCTGGTGCTGTTCAATCCGGCGCCGGTGACCTGAAGTCCGGGGCTGAAAAGCTTAAGTGCGCCCGCGCAACGGCTTGAGCAGATGCGACAGGCCGTTGTGATCCAGTTCGTGCATCAGCGCCAGCAACGCGCCGATCTGCCCCGGCGGGAAGCCCTCGCGCGCGAACCAGTTCAGGTAGTTGCCCGGCAGGTCGGCGATCACCGTGCCTTTGTGTTTGCCAAAGGGCATGGTGACTGTGACCAGCCGCTTGAGGGCGTCGGCGTCGAAATCGGTCATGGGTGGTCGGAAAGTCGGAAGGCTCCACGCTATCACAGTCAGGAAGCGCTCGTGATGCCGGTTCGACCAAGCACCTGCGTGTGCCCGCCCGAAGCCGCGTTGGGCCCGAAGAGCCCATTGATCCATGCCTCCGTCGCCGGGCCGGTGGGCTTGTTCGGGATGCCGAGCGCGGAAAATGGTCCCTGCCGAAAATGCGCCGCCCGCCGTCAAGCGCGCTGGATCTTCGCTTCTTCCACCGCCGCGCGCACGCATTCGGCCAGCAGCTCCGACGCCCGGGTGCGCGTCGCGCGGGCCGTGCGCGCGATCACCAGCGGCTGGCGCACGGTGTCTTCCCGTATCGGCTTTGCCACGACGGCGGTGACCTGGGACGACGCCGGCGCCTGCGTGATCAGCAGCGCCGCGCCCAGTCCATTCGCCACCATGCCGCGCGCCAGTTCCAGGGAAGTCGCGCGGTAGCGCACCTCGGGCTGCAGCCCAAGTTGCCAGAACGGCGCCATCAGGAATTCACGGCTGTGCGGCAGGTCGATCAGGATCAACGGTTCCTGCGCCAGTTCGTGCAGCGACAGGCTGCCTTTGCGCCTGGCCAGCCGTGAGCCCGCAGGCAGCAGGCCGTAGGGCCGCAGCTCTGCCAGCAGTTCGCGCTCGATGTCATCGGGCATGCCTACGTCGTAGGTCAGCGCCAGCTCGATCTGCCCGCCGTGCAGCCAGTCTTCCAGCTGGGCGAGATCCCCTTCGACAAAGCGTACTGACAGTTTGGGATAGCGCTCGCGTGCAAGGCGCAGCACCACCGGCAGGTAGACCGGCGCCAGGGTGCGGAAGACGCCGATCTGCACCTCGCCCGCCGCGGCATCGCCGCTCTTGTCGACTTCAAATGCCGTTGCTGCCCCAAGAATGTGGCGCGCTTCCGCCAGCTTGCGCACGCCGAAGCGGGTCAGTGTCATCCTTGCGCCGACGTCGCGGGCAAACAGGGCTTCCTCGAACAGCGTCTCCAGTTCGCGGATGGCAACGGAGATTGAGGGCTGCGAGACATTCAGCAGCCGCGCCGCCGCCGTGGTGCTGCCGGTTTCCGCCGTCGCGGCGAAGTATCGCAACAGCCGCAAGGAGACACGCATCAGAAAATCCTATAGGTGCTAGTCGAATTCCATATTTTACTTGATAGCCTGCGCTGCGCAGAATCGGTGTCACTGAAACGCAAGCCCGCGGGTTTGCAAGCCCTGGAGGCCAAGACGTGACCCATTCCGACCTGCCGCTTGCCGGCATCCGCGTGATCGATTTCTCGCGCGTGCTGGCGGGCCCATACTGCACGGCGCTGCTCGGCGACCTCGGCGCCGAGGTGATCAAGATCGAACCGCCTGGCGGCGACGACTACCGCGCGGTCGGTCCCTTCGTCGATGGCAAGAGCGGCCTGTTCTCTGCCATGAACCGGAACAAGCAGAGCATCGTGATCGACCTGAAGACGGCAGCGGGCCTGGAGCTGGCGCGCTCGCTCTGCGCCCGGGCCGACGTGGTGGTCGAGAACTTCCGCCCGGGTGTCGCGGACAAGCTGGGCATCGGCTATGAGGCGCTGCGTGCGCTGAATCCGTCGGTGATCTACGCCAGCGTGTCGGGCTTCGGCCAGACCGGGCCGGATTCACACCGCCCGGCCTACGACATCATCCTGCAGGCAATGTGCGGGCTGATGGATGCCACCGGCGCCCCGGACGGCACCCCGACCATGCTGGGCGAGGCCGTCTCCGATGCGGTCAGCGGCCTCTTTGCCTCATGGGGCGTGCTGGCCGCGCTGCTGGCGCGCGAGAAGACCGGGCGGGGCACGCAGGTCGATGTCTCGATGTTCGACGCCACCCTGAGCCTGAGCGCCACCCTGGTTGCGCGCTATGCCGCGACCGGCCTGGCGCCGCGGCGGGTCGGCAACCGCCATCCCTCGTCCGCGCCGTTCGGCGTGTACCGCGCCGCGGATGGCTTCTATGTGGTGGCGGTGCTGAACAACAAGCTGTTTCAGGCGCTGGCCAATGCCATCAGCCGGCCGGAGATGGCGCAGGATCCGCGCTTTGCCGACGACGAGACGCGCTGCCGCTTCGAGGGCGATCTGCGCGCCGGTCTGGAGGCCTGGTCGGCCAGCCTTTCCGTGGCCGAGGTGAACCGCCTGCTGAGCGAGGCGGGCATTCCGGTCGCGCCGATCCGCAACGTCAAGGAAGCCCTGGAAAGCGACCATGCCGCCCACCGCGGCCTGCTTGCCGAAGTGCCCGATCCGGAGGGCGGCACCGTGCGGCTGCCCTCGCAGCCGGTGAAGTTCTCCGGCTACGGCGCCAACCGCGTGACGCCCGCGCCGTCGCTGGGGCAGCACACCGAAGCCATCCTGGCCGAGCTGGCCAACGCTGCTACGGCGCATCCGCAAGTGTTCAGCAAGGAGAAACAACATGCATAAACGACTGGGCGTCGAGCCGGGCGATCTTGAGATTGCCGACGCCATCGGCCGCTTCGCGCAAAGTGAACTGGCTCCCAAGGCGGCCGAGGTGGACCGGGCCGAAGCCTCCACCACGTGCTATGTGCCGCAACTTGCCGAACTCGGCCTGTTGGGGATGAACCTGCCAGAACGCTGGGGCGGGACCGGGACCTCGCCGGTGGCACTGATCCTGTCGCTGGCGGAGGTTGCCAGGGCCTGCGCCTCGACTTCGTCGATGATCGGCGCGCACTACCTGGCTACCGATTCCATCCTGATCGGCGGCGACGACAGCCTGCGCGAGCGCTACCTGCCGGACGCGGCTGCCGGCATCAAGCTGGGCGCCTTTGCGCTGACCGAGCCGCGCGCCGGCTCCAATCCGGCCGACATGGCCACGCGCGCCACCCCGGAGGGCGACGGCTACCGCCTGCGCGGGGTCAAGCATTTCATCTCCAACGCGGACGCTGCGGACTTTATCGTCGTCTACGCCAGGACCGATCCCGCCGCGGGCACGCGCGGCATCAGCGCCTTCGTGGTGGACCGGCACAGCGAGGGCGTGGAGATCGCGCCCGCCGAGAAACTGATGGGGATTCGCGGGGCGCCGGCCCATGAGGTGGCGCTGGACTGCCTGGTGCCCGCAGCCAATCGGCTGGGGCCGGAAGGCACGGGCTTCCGTACCGCGATGAAGGTGCTGGACAACAGCCGCCTGGACGTGGCCGCCACCAGCCTGGGCATTGCCGAGGCAGCGCTGGCCTGCGCGGCGGACTGGGCCCGGCAGCGCCAGGTCGGCGGCGAGCCGCTGGCGCGCAAGCAAGGCCTGCAATGGATGTTCGCCGACATGCGCACGCGGCTGGAGGCGGCCTGGCTGCTGACCCTGCAGGCCGCGGTGCGGCGCCGGGACGGCGAGCCCTTCACCGAGCAGGCATCGATGGCCAAGCTCTATGCTTCAGAGATGGTCGGGTTTGTCACCGACGCCGCGCTGCAGATCCACGGCGGCTACGGCTTCACGCGCGAAATGCCGCTGGAGCGGCTGGTGCGCGATGCGCGGATCCTGCGCATCTATGAAGGCTCGTCGGAAATCCAGCGGACGGTGATCGCGCGCGCGGTGCTGGCGTAAGCGCCGCTGCAGATCCGACGGCGGGGATCAAGGCGTGGCAGGCGTGTCAGGGCTGTCAGGCGTAGTGGCGGCGGGCGCGGCAGGGGTGTCAGGCGTGGCCGCGGGCGTGGCAGGCTTGGCTTTCCGCGGCCGGGCGCCCGCACTGCGGCGGGCCTTCAGCTGCTGGGCCCGCTTGGCATCCGCCAGGCTGACGACGCCGGCTTCATTGCCGTCCAGGTCCAGCCGCTTGGCGCCTTCCACCATGCACGACCAATAGCGTGCGCCGCTGCACCAGGTGCGGATCGCTTCACGCAGCTCCGCCTCGGTCAGGGCAAGCCTGGCCGCATGCTGGGCCAGATCCTCGAACGTGCCGACCTTCAGCGGCACCTTGGGCGCCGGGTTCTTCGGAAACGCCTTGGGGAAGTGCTTCTGCAGCCGGGCAATGGAATGCACCACCGGATCGACGGGCGGCTTGGCGGGCGCGGCAGCCTGCGCGGCAGCCGGCGCGGGGCGCCGGCGCTTGCCTTCCGTACGTGATTCGGCCTTCGCCTTGTTTGCCAGTTGATCCCTTAGTGCTGCGAGTTGTTCAAAGCCCATGATATTTGCCGTTCTGTGAACCAGAATTGTAGCAAGGCTGGGCCATCGACAGGTTTGGCGGCATTCGAAGTTGGGCGAACCGAACGCCAGATGAAGTCGCCGCAAGCTACCGGCGGCTGCGGCAGCCAGGCAGTATCGGTCCAAATCCCCTCGGAGCTGGTCCGGTACCGAGAATCTCACGGCATCTACGCATAGTTGCGAACTGCGCATAGTGGCCGGCTACGGCGATGCCCAGTTGACCGTTCGGCACGCGGGCCGCCGCTGGAGGCGTTCTCAAAAATGCTGGTCCCAACCGCGCTGTGGCCGGGACCACGTGTTTCCCATTACGCCTTGGCGAAGGTGTCAGCGGACATCACCTCAATTCCGACGAAGGGTTGGTCGCCTTCAACCCAGGCTTCGTGTCCTGGCGGGATAGTGTATGAATCGCCCGCGTTTATCGTCTGTTCGGTACCGTCCTTCATACGAACAGTGAGACGTCCGGATACTGCATAGCCCACATGGGAGGCCTGGCAATGGTCGGTGTGGACGACAGGTTTGATGCACTCCGACCACCGCCATCCGGGTTCGAAATTGAATCGTCCGATCGTGAAACCTTCGAGTTGGACGACTTCGATCCGGGTTTTCGCAGGGGCGCGAATCTCATCGGGTGACGCGTGGGATTTCACTTCAAACTTTGTTACCGCGACTGGGGCTCCCATGTCTTTTCCTCCCTTATACGTTCAGTGGCCACCGACCGAAATAACGCCGGCAAGGGCATGCGCGATCATTCACCGATCCCCCCGGTAAGGTCGCCGAACCAGGAGAGAAGCGGCATCCTAATACTAGGGCGCAGATTGGAGGTGCTGAGTCGCTATTGCCGAGACATGTGCTATAGCGCACGGAGGAATGCTGATGTCCGCCATCGAGCCACCTGCGTGCTATCGGAGATGCGCGTCGGCCTGCCCTGGGCTATGTGTTCGCACGTGTACTGTGGCCAACATGCAGGTAGTTGCCTTGGGCTTCCGGCTATGGCACGGCACGACGGATCTAGGCCGCCGGCGGTACCTGTTCAGCAAAGGACTCCGAGGTCCAGGCGTCCCGTACCTCGGCAGCCAGTTCATCGGCGCGCCCCTGATAGCGTGGCGAAAAATGGAACGGCGTCACCGCGCGTGCACCGATGCTGCGTGCAATCCGCCCGGCCTGGGCAGCGGTCAGGTGGTTCTTGCGCAGGCCGTGTGCCCGGTCGACATCCAGAAACACGCTCTCGATGAAGAGCTGGTCGACGCCTTGCATCAGTTGCGATAGCGCTTGCACGTTCGCGCTCGTATAGCGCAGGTCGGTCACGTAGCCGATGCGCCGGCCGGGCTCGGCATCCAGGATCAGCCGGCTCAGCTCGCCGACCGTTCGCGCCGACGCATGGTCGCCGCGCCTGTCCCGCCACTGCACAAGGATCGGCGCATCGCCGGCCGCGCCGGTCAGGACGGCATGCTTGAGTTCTCGCAGCCAGGCGCCGGTGGTCAGGCCGGATGCGGCCAGGCGCTCCTTGTTGATGCCGAGGCGGGCCTTTTCCTCCACCAGGTAGGCCAGGCATGGAATCCCGTGGTCGACAAAGCAGGCGCGCACCCGGAACGTCGCTTCGTCGTGCACGATATCGCCGGTCCTCTCGACGCGCGCTTCGGCCTCCCTGGCAAAGGCGTGCCGGCTGGAAAAACAGGCGCGCCGCATCTGCCCGTCCAGTCCAAGTTCGGCCACTTCGATGACCAGTTCGGTGGCGTAGCGATGCACCACGTTCCAGGTATAGGCAAGCAGCTTGTGCTCGACCTGTGCCAGGAATCCCGGCCCGCCGACCAGCACGATGCGCGGCTTGCGCCCGAGCAGCACCCGCAGCAGCTTGTCGAAGCCAGAGAAATGATCCATGTGCGCATGCGTGACAAACACATGCGACAGGCGCATCAGCTCGCGCGGCATCAGCCGGGCGATGTCGCCCAGGTCGAACAGCAGCGCGCGCCGTTCGTCCAGGAAGTCTACGAACAGCCCCGGGTCGCCAAAGGCATCGTTGACGAGGCGGGCTTCCAGCAAGGGACGCATGATCCATCGCGGTGCGACCGGCACCAAGGTCAGGCAAGGGCGCATGCTGGTCCGGGCTGCCAGTCACCGCCCGGTCAGCTGGCGAAGCAGCTTCTGCACGATCCGCTCATGCTCTTCCAGCGCCGCGTCAAGCGTCTGCGCGCCATGACTTTCATTGTCCTGCTCAGCCAGCCCCGTCACGCGCGTGATGAACAAGGGGGTGTCCGTCGGTGCGGCCTCCGACACGCCCCGGAAGCGGGTCGTCACCATGCCGCCGGACTGCTCCAGCAGGGTGCGGCGGAATACCAGGTCGTTGTCCGCCATCCAGCGCGACCATTCGTCGTGGTCGGTGACCTGCACTGGCCGGTTCTTCTCATCAAGGATATAGAAGCGGCGCCATTCCTGTGTGCCGTGACGAGGCTTCATTGAAGGCCACCTCCGTGCGGTTGTGGGCCGGGTTGCCACCCGGGCGCGGCGGGCACCATGGCCGGGGTGCCGGAAACTGGCCGTCCCTGGCCGCAAAGTGCTTTGCAAGGGACTGCCACGCAATGCGCGATGCAAGGCACGACCTCAATGTTGCCCTATAGCCAGTCTATTTAACGCCCGCCACAAACCGCAGTAGATTTAAAGGGACAGGGGCGCACAAGTTTGCCACCGGGGTGCCCGCGACGTGGCTGTCGCCAGGGAGTGGATGCTCCGGTTATATCAGGATGGAACCGCCTTCAGGACGGCGGGGCTTGTCTCTTGGCACGCTTCAACGCTGCGGGGCGCGCATGCTGCCGCGCGGCAGGCAGCCGAGCAGCCTGTCGAAGGCCGGCGCGATGTCCTCTTCCGGCACGCAGGCGTACCCCAGCAGCAGGCCTTTCTGCACGGCATCGCCGATGTAATAGCGCGACAGCGGCCGCACCACGATGCCGCGCTCGCGGGCGGCAGCGGTGATGGCCACGTCGTCGGCATCGTCGGGCAGGCGCAGCACCAGGTGCAGGCCGGCGTTGCTGCCGTGCTCGTGCAGCGCGCCGGGGCCAAGATAGCGCTCGATCAACGCGGCCAGGATGGCGCGCCGCCTGGCATACAGCGGCCGCATGCGGCGGATGTGGGCGGCATAGTCGCCGGCCTGCATGAACTCGGCGACGGTTGCCTGCGTCATCAGATGGCCTGCCCGGTATAGCTCGGCGTGCGCGGTCTGGAAGGCGCCGGCCAGGCTGCGCGGCAACACCAGGTAGCCCATGCGCAAGCCCGGATAGAGTGTCTTGCTGAAGGTGCCGATATAGATCACCGGCGCATCCGGTTCCATGCCCTGCAACGACGGAATCGGCTGCCCGGAAAAGCGGAATTCGCTGTCGTAGTCGTCCTCGACGATCCAGCTGCCGCGCTGGCGGGCGTACTCCAGCAGCGCGCGCCGGCGCTTCAGGCTCATCACGGCGCCAAGCGGGTACTGGTGCGAGGGCGTGACGAAGATAAAGCGCGGCGCGGGCATCTCCCTGCCGGCTTCTGTGTCGGGCAGCGTCAGGCCCTCGTCGTCCACCAGCTTCGGCACCATGCCGATGTCGCTGACCTGCAGCACGCCGCGGATGCCCCAATAGCTGGGCTCTTCCACCCACGCCTGGTCGCCGGGCGAGCCCAGCATCCTCACCACCAGGTCGATGGCCTGGTGAATGCCCTCGGTGATCAGCACCTGGTCCGGATCGCAGCGCACCGAGCGCGCCACCCGCAGATGCGCCGCCAGGGCTTCGCGCAGCGCCGGCAGCCCGCCGCCATGGCTGTAGCTCAGCCACTCCGGGTGCGGTTGGCGCCACAGGCGCGCCGAGATCTGGGCATAGCGGCGATGCGGGAAGCGCGTGACGTCGGGCACGCCCGGCATGAATGCGCCCCACTGCGTGGGCGAGGCCGAGGCATTGGCCAGCAACCGCTGTCCGCGCGGCGACAGGCCGGGCATGGCCCGCGGCCCGACCTCAGTTGCCGGGACCGCGGCGGCGTTCAGGTAGCGCTCCGGCGCGGTGGCGGCAACGAAGGTGCCGCTGCCGGTGCGCGCGTACAGGTACCCCTCGGCCAGCAGCTGGTCGTAGGCAAACATCACCGTATTGCGCGACAACCCCAGTTCGGTGGCCAGGTCGCGTTGCGGCGGCAGGCGGGTGGCCGGCGCAAGGCTGCCGTCCTGTATCGCGCCGCGGATGCATTCATAGAGGCCGCGGTTGAGCGGTTTGCCCAGGGCCGCCGTGCCTTCGGGACCCAGGCGCTGGAGCAGCTGGTCGCCGCAGATCGATTTCAAATTGGCACCATCGGAATTGCGAAAGCGGTACTGGATTATAGGGCCAAGGCCGGTTGAAATATCTCGCATCGCCGGGCTCCTGCCAGCGGTGTCCGATTCGCGAGTCGGCCGGTGCCGACAGTCCTTACCGCACAATGACCATGAAAAACCTCGAACTGAACCAACGCCGTACCCTCGCGACGCCGCGCGGCGTGGGCGTGATGTGCGATTTCTACGCCGACCGCGCCGAGAACGCCACGCTGTGGGACGTGGAAGGCCGTGCCTACACGGACTTCGCCGCCGGTATCGCCGTGCTTAATACGGGCCACCGCCACCCGCGCGTGATGCAGGCCATCGCCGCGCAGCTGGAGCGCTTCACGCATACCGCCTACCAGATCGTGCCCTACCAGGGCTATGTCGCGCTGGCCGAGCGCATCAACGCGCTGGTGCCGATCCAGGGCCTGAACAAGACGGCCCTGTTCACCACCGGCGCTGAGGCCGTGGAGAATGCCATCAAGATCGCCCGTGCGCATACCGGCCGCCCCGGCGTGATCGCCTTCTCGGGCGCCTTCCATGGCCGCACGCTGCTGGGCATGGCGCTGACCGGCAAGGTGGCGCCGTACAAGATCGGGTTTGGCCCGTTCCCCTCCGACATCTACCACGCCCCGTTCCCCAGCGCGCTGCATGGCGTCAGCACTGAGCGGGCGCTGCAGGCGCTTGAAGGCCTGTTCAAGACCGATATCGATCCGGGCCGCGTGGCCGCGATCATCGTTGAGCCGGTGCAAGGCGAAGGCGGCTTCCAGGCGGCGCCGGCCGATTTCATGCGGGGCCTGCGGGCGGTGTGCGACCAGCACGGCATCGTGCTGGTCGCCGATGAAGTGCAGACCGGGTTTGGCCGTACCGGCAAGATGTTCGCGATGTCGCACTATGACGTGGAGGCGGACCTGATCACGATGGCCAAGAGCCTCGCCGGCGGCATGCCGCTGTCGGCGGTCAGCGGCCGGGCCGCGATCATGGATGCACCGCTGCCCGGCGGCCTCGGTGGCACCTATGCCGGCAATCCGCTGGCGGTGGCGGCAGCGCACGCGGTCATCGATGTCATTGAAGAAGAAGGGCTGTGCGAGCGCTCCGCCAGCCTTGGCCACCAGTTGCGCGAGCACCTGCTCGCGCAGCGCAAGCACTGTCCCGCAGTGGCCGAGGTGCGCGGGCTGGGTTCGATGGTCGCCGCCGAATTCTGCGATCCCGCCACGGGCCAGCCCAGCGCCGAGCATGCCAGGCGCGTACAGGCCCGTGCGCTGGAGGCCGGCCTGGTGCTGCTGACCTGCGGCACCTACGGCAATGTCATCCGTTTCCTCTATCCGCTCACCATCCCGCAGGCGCAGTTCGACGCGGCGCTGGCGGTGCTGGCACAGTCGCTGGCCGAATAAGGGGAACACATGGAACTCCAACACACTGCGCTGCTGCGCAGCCATTGCCTGATCGATGGTGAATGGACCGGTGCGCAAAGCGGCGCAGAGCTCGCGGTCTGCAACCCGGCAACCGGCGCACGGATCGGCTCGGTGCCCCTGGCCGGCGCGGCTGAAGCCGAACAGGCGGTGCGCGCCGCCGAGCGCGCGCTGCCGGCGTGGCGCGCGCAGACGGGCAAGGCGCGTGCCGCCGTGCTGCGCCGCTGGGCCGACCTGATGCTGGCGCACCAGGAGGACCTGGCCCGGCTGATGACCGCCGAGCAAGGCAAGCCGCTGGCCGAGGCGCGTGGCGAGGTGGCCTACGCCGCGAGCTTCCTCGAATGGTTTGGCGAGGAAGCCAAGCGGGTCGATGGCGAGGTACTGGCCAGCCCGCGCAGCAGCCAGAAGATGCTGGTGCTGCGCGAGCCGGTGGGCGTGTGCGCGGCCATTACGCCGTGGAACTTCCCCGCGGCGATGATCACGCGCAAGGTAGGCCCGGCGCTCGCCGCCGGCTGCACCATCATCGTCAAGCCCGCTGAACAGACCCCGCTCACGGCCCTGGCGCTGGCCGTGCTGGGCGAACAGGCTGGCGTGCCGCGTGGCGTGCTGCAGGTGGTGACCGGCGACGCCGTGCAGATCGGCGGCGTACTGTGCGCCAGCCCGGTGGTGCGCAAGCTCAGTTTTACCGGCTCGACTGCGATCGGCAAGCTGCTGATGGCGCAGTGCGCCGGCACCGTGAAGAAGCTCTCGCTGGAACTGGGCGGCAACGCGCCGCTGATCATCTTCGACGACGCCGACCTGGATCGCGCGGTCGAGGGCATCCTTGCCTCCAAGTTCCGCAACAGCGGCCAGACCTGTGTCTGCGCCAACCGCATCTATGTGCACGGCCGCGTCTACGACGAGGTCGCGCGCCGGCTGGTCAGCGCGGTCGAACAGTTGCGCCCGGGCCATGGCGTCGACAGCGGGGTCACGCAAGGCCCGCTCATCGACGCCGATGCCGTGGCCAAGGTCGAAGCGCATATCGCCGACGCGCTCGCGCATGGCGCCACGGTGCTGACGGGCGGCCAGCGCCATGCGCTCGGCGGCACCTTCTTCGCGCCGACCGTGCTGGCCAATGCGACTTCGTCGATGCGGGTCGCGCGCGAGGAGACCTTCGGCCCGCTGGCACCGCTGTTCCGCTTCACCAGCGAAGAGGAGGTGGTGGCGATGGCCAACGATACCGAATCCGGGCTGGCCGCTTACTTCTTCTCGCGCGACATGGCAAAGATCTGGCGCGTGGCGCAGGGGCTCGAATACGGCATGGTCGGCATCAATACCGGGCTGATCTCCAACGAGGTGGCGCCGTTCGGCGGCGTCAAGCAATCGGGGCTGGGCCGCGAAGGCTCACGTCATGGCATCGACGAGTATCTGGAGACGAAATACCTCTGCATGGAAGTCGAATAACAACAATGGGGTGAAGCACACCCCACCACCAGGGCGGGGCACGGCGCACCCACGCAGTGCGCTGGCCCCACGGAGACAAGACAGTCCGGAAAATGCCGGTGCCAGGTGGACGACGCCGGTGCAAGACCTGCGCAAACTTCCAGGAAAGGGAAGGGGGCGGACAGGGCGCGCGCCGGGATCGGCCCAATGCAAATGGCACGCATATTGCGGACTGGGAAGTGCCATCCGTTCCTGTCAGCGGATGCCATTTCTTCTATCGATGAGGGTACAAAAATGCGTTTCACTGCTATCCCCAGCCTGCTTGCGGCCGCCATGCTGGCGGCCTCTTCCCTGGCGCTTGCGCAAGGCGCCCGCGACTGGCCCAGCCAACCGGTGCGCATTGTCGTGCCGTTCCAGGCCGGCTCGGCCACCGACCTGATCTCGCGGCAGATCGGCATCGGACTTGGCAAGGAATACGGCCAGACCTTCGTGGTTGAAAACCGGCCGGGCGCCGCCGCGATGATCGGCAGCGAGGTGGCCGCGCGCGCGCCGGCCGATGGCTATACGCTGCTGATGTCCGGGCCGGCATCGATGGTGACCAACCGGTTCCTGTACAAGAAGCTCAGCTATGACCCGGATGCGTTCGAGAAGGTGGCAGTGGTCGCGGTCACGCCGAATATCCTGTTGTCCAACCCCTCGCTGCCATTCAAGACGCTGCCCGAGATGGTCGCGTATGCCAGGGCCAATCCGGGCAAGCTGACCTATGCCTCGTTCGGCGCCGGCACCACCTCGCATATCGCCGGCGAGATGCTGAAGGCCGCGGCCGGCATCGATATTGTCCATGTGCCGTACAAGGGCGCCGGCGAAGCGATTCCGGCGCTGCTGTCTGGCCAGGTGTCGATGTATTTCGACACCATCATGACCGGCCTGCCGTATGTGAAGGCAGGCAAGCTGCGCGCGCTCGGCATGTCCACCGGCAAGCGGTCGCCCAACGCGCCGGAGATTCCGACGATTGCCGAGCAGGGTTATGCCGGCTTCGATATCGCGCCCTGGTACGGCATTGTCGCGCCCAAGGGCACGCCGGCCGACGTGGTCAGCAAGCTCAATGTTTCGATCAACAAGCTGCTCAAGGCCCCGGAGTTCCGCGAGCGCCTGGCTGCCACCGGCGCCGAGCCGCGCGGCGGCAGCGCCGGCGATTTCAGCGCGATGGTCAGCGCGGAGATTCCGCGCACCGAAAAGCTCGTCAGGCAGTCCGGCGTGACTCTGCAATAAGCCGCGTGCCGCAACCCTGGGGCGCCGCCCGCGCGCCCTTTCATCTGTTCTGAATGGAGTTCCCGATGTTGCCTTTCGACTGGACCTTTCCCTACCCGTCGCAAAAGATGCCGCTGCTGGCCGCCAACGCGGTCAGCACCAGCCAGCCGCTCGCCGCGCAGGCGGGGCTGCGCATGCTGTACGAAGGCGGCAATGCCATCGACAGCGCCATTGCCAGCGCGATTGCGCTGACCGTGGTGGAGCCGGTCATGAACGGCATTGGCGGGGACATGTTCGCGCTGGTCTGGCACGAGGGGCAGCTGTACGGGCTCAACTCCAGCGGCCGGGCGCCGGCGCGCTGGACACCGGATCATTTCGCCGGGCACGACAGCATGCCCCAGGTGGGCTGGGATACGGTCACCGTGCCGGGCCAGGTCGCGGGCTGGAAGGCGCTGTCGGCCCGCTTCGGCAAGCTGCCGTTCGCGCGGCTGTTCGCACCGGCCATCGAGTACGCTGAACAGGGTTTCCTGGTGTCGCCGCAGATCGCACGGCAATGGGCCGCGCAGGTGCCGGTGCTGGCCGGGCAGCCCGGCTTTGCCAAGGCGTTCCTGCGCGACGGCAGGGCGCCGCAGGCGGGTGAGCGCTGGCGCTTCCCGGAACAGGCTGCCACGCTGCAGCGCATTGCCGAGAGCGATGGCGCAAGCTTCTACACGGGTGAACTCGCCGCGCGCATCGTCGCGTTCGCCGAGGAGACCGGAGGCGCCATCCGCGCCGACGACCTGGCCGCGCATCGCGCTGCCTGGGTCCAGCCGATGACGCAGCAGTTCCGCGGCTATACGCTTCATGAAATTCCCCCGAACGGCCAGGGTATTGCCGCGCTGATCGGCCTTGGCATCCTGGACCGCTTCGACGTGGAAAGCATGGGCTGCGACAGCGCCGGCTTCTACCACGTCAGCATCGAGGCGATGAAGCTGGCCTTTGCCGACCTGCACCGGCACGTGTCGGACCCGGCCACCATGCAGCACGCGCCCGCCGCGTTCCTGGATCCGGCCTATCTTGCCGAGCGCGCGGCGCTGATCGATATGAAACGCGCCGGCACACCCACCGCAGGCATCCCCCAAGACCGGCGGCACCGTCTACCTGTCCAGCGCGGATGCAGCGGGGTCGATGGTGTCGTATATCCAGTCCAACTACCGCGGCTTTGGCTCCGGCGTGGTGGTGCCCGGCACCGGCATCGCGCTGCACAACCGCGGCGCGGGCTTCAACCTGAAGCCCGGCCATGCCAACTGCGTGGCGCCAGGCAAGCAGCCGATGCACACCATCATCCCGGGCTTCGTCACCCGCAATGGCGAGCCGGTGATGTCATTCGGCGTGATGGGCGGGTCGATGCAGGCGCAGGGCCATGTGCAGATGATGGCGCGGCTTGCCGCCTTCGGCCAGAATCCGCAGGCCATGAGCGATGCCCCGCGCTTCCGCGTGGAGCACGGGCCGGTGGTGAATGTCGAGGCGCATCTGCCGCCGGACGTGGTCTCCACGCTGCGCGGCATGGGCCATCGCGTTGAAGTGGCGCCGTGCGACAGCCTGGAGTTCGGGTCGGCGCAACTCATCTACAAGGCGCCGTTCGGCTATATCGCGGCCTCGGACTCGCGGCGCGACGGGCAGGCAGTCGGGTTCTAGTGTCCTGTTCCGTAGATAGCCAGCCAAGGTATCTGCGGAACAGGACACCCGGTGCGGGCAGGGCGTTGCGGGGCGATCCGCCCGCGGTCACAGCGGCGCAGGCTGGGGCTGGGTGGCTGGCGTGGCCGCAGCGGGCTTCTTGTTGTCAGTGCCACCATATGAGAAGTACCTCGCCTTCGCGCCCTTGGCCCAGTACGCCACGGTGAAGTGCTTGCTGTCGCGCCCATAGAGCAACTCCAGGCTGCCATTGGCGGCGGCCCACTCCGCGTAGCCATTCTCCGCCGCGCCTTCGGTCTTGCGCAGGGACGCATAGCGCTCGTCGAGCTTCTTGCGCACCTCATCCAGCGCCGGGCGCTCGAACGTCATCGTGATCAGCGCCACGGTGTCCTGCGCATCGCAGTTCAGGATCACGCGCGTCAGGCCCGGGAGGTGGAAGCGCTCCAGATGCCTGAGCTCAACGGCGTCGCCACCGGCCCACTCGGACTTGCCGGTCCTGGCGTGATTCTGCGGCGGCGCCAGGCGAGAGCACCTGGCCTTGCCCAGCTCCAGTCCCAGCGGCGCCGCGGTGTTGCTCGCTGCGTCAGGCTGGGCGGGGGATGCGGCATGGATCGAAACGGATGCCAGCAGGGTGGCGCAGAGCAGGGCGACCTGCTTCAGGTTCAGGCGGGAATGTGCTTTCACGGTCTTGAGGGAAGTTGTCAGCCGGGGATTCTACGGCTTTCTTGCTTCCTGCCATGCATCTCCACGCCTGCCCGTGGTCCTTGCGCGCCCGGTCTGCCCTGACCGACCTGATGGGGCACCAGGTCGATTTCATGATCTCCGATATATCGCCGGCCATGACGCTGATCCAGGGCGGCAAGGACCCGAGCGATGAAACCTGCCCCGTTGCGCGCACCCTGGAGCTGGTCGGCGAGCGCTGGTCGCTGATGATCGTGCGCGATGCCTTTGATGGCATGCGCCGCTTCAGCGACTTCCAGCGCAGCCTGGCGGTTGCGCGCAACATCCTGTCCGACGCCTGCGCCGGCTGGTGGAGGCCGGCATCCTGGCGACGCAGCCGGCTTCAGATGGCAGTGCGTATCACGAGTATGCGGCGGACCCCGGGCGCGGGCCGGTGCCGCATACGGGGATCAGTGTCCGGGCGAGGACGGGGCGGTGCCGCCCACCGTCACGGTGGCGCGCGCTTCGCTGGCAAGGGCAATGGCAAACAGCACGGCGGCCACCAGCATGGGCGCGGCCAGTGCCGCCGAGTAGGCCGTGCGCGACCAGCCCGCGGTGATCAGCACGCCGGCAAGGTAGGGCCCGAGCGTGCCGCCCAGGCGTCCGAAGCCCAGCGCCAGGCCGGTGCCGGTGGCGCGCACTTGTGGCGGGAACACGCGCGGGGCCAGTGCATACAGGCAGACCACGGCACCGTTCATGAAGAAGCCGATCAGCGCGGCCATGGCGATCAGGTTGGCGGTGGTGGCGGGAATGACCGTGAACACCACCACGCTGGCAAAGCACAGGCCAAGGTAGGCGGTCGCCATGCGGCGCAGGCCGTATCGTGCCGTGGCCCAGCCGAGGGCGATGCCGCCCACTACGCCGGACAGGTTCATCACCACCGAGCCCGAGATACCGCTTTCTACGGTCAGGCCCATGTCGACCAGCATCTTCGGCGTCCAGCTGAGGAGGAAGTAGAACGTCAGCATGACCAGCAGGAACGCTGCCGAGGCCAGCACCGTGCTGCGGCGCTGTGCCCCTGCAAATAATGCGGCGAAGCTCGGGCGTGACTTGCCGGCGCGCTGCGCGGGCAGCGCGGCGAGCGGCGCCTGGCCCAGGCGGGACAGGATGCGGTTGACCGCGTCGAGCGCGCCGCTGGGGCGCCTGGCCACCAGAAAATCCAGCGATTCCGGCAGCAATGCCATGGCGACCGGGAACATCAGGATCGACAGCACGCCGCCAGTCAGGAACACCGAGCGCCAGCCGTGATGTGTGACCAGGTAGACCGAAGCCAGCCCGCCGATGGTCGCGCCGACCGAGTAGCCCACGGTCATCATGCTGATGTTGAGGTCGCGGCGGCGCGATGACGAGTATTCCGCCACCAGCGTATTGATGCTCGGCAGCACGCCGCCGATGCCCAGCCCGGTGACAAAGCGCAGCAGGCCCAACTGCGTCACGTCCGCCGCAAAGGCCGAGGCAATCATGCCCGCGCTGAGCAGCACCAGGCAGGCCAGCACGGTGGGCCGGCGCCCGGCGCGGTCCGCGATGGGTGCAATCGTCAGCGACCCGATGGCCATGCCGGCCAGGCTGGCGCTGAACAGCACGCCCAGCTCGGTCGGCTTCAGGCCCCAATCCCTGGCGATGGATGGCGCCGTCAGCGCCAGTGCCAGCACGTCGAAGCCGTCCAGCATGTTGATCGCAACGCAGATGGCGACGGCCGCAATCTGGAACCACGACATGTCGCGGTCATGGATCAGTGCGTCAAGGCTGCTCGCACTGGCAGCGGTTTCCTGATGCATGTTGTCTCCCGTTATTGTTGTGTGCGCCGTCAGGGCGAGGCGCGGGTCTGGTGGAGGGCGCATGCCCTCCCTTGGTCGAGGTTCTATGTCTGCGCGGCGTAGAGCCAGTTCACTGGCGAATAGTCGTCAGCCTGGCGGTCTGCCAGCAGCGCATTGCGTACGCCGGCGCCAACCGGTTCCATATGGATGATGTCGCCGAAGATCCGGGCGGTATGCTGGACCCGGGCAGTGCGCGGCCGCCTGACGCCGGCATAGGCCGCAAGCGCCGCGGCCGGGTCGTCGGGGTTTGCGGCGAAGGCATTGGCCAGCGTGCAAGCGTCCTCGAGGGCCTGTGCGGCGCCTTGTGCCAGGTACTGCAGCATCGGGTGAGCGGCGTCGCCCAGCAGGGCGATGCGCCCGCGCGTCCATTGCGAGATCGGCTCGCGGTCGAACAGCGGCCAGCGCCGGTTGGTGGCGATCATGGTCAGCGCATCCCTGACCTCCG
This sequence comes from Cupriavidus sp. UYPR2.512, assembly GCF_000379565.1. NCBI lineage: Bacteria > Pseudomonadati > Pseudomonadota > Betaproteobacteria > Burkholderiales > Burkholderiaceae > Cupriavidus > Cupriavidus sp. UYPR2.512. The sequence continues at coordinate 79,574 of NZ_KB902854.1, forward strand.
GGCAGGCTGGGGCAAAGCGTTCGGCCATCTCTTCCCGGGTGCCCCAGTCGTCGTGGCCAGGCGCATAGCGGTCGCTGCGGAAGACCGCGACCTGGTTGTAGAGCTCGCCGCGCCGCACGGGGTACTGCACCAGGTGCATATCGGGTCCGGTCCACATCATCACGTTGTCGCTGCCCGCGTGGGCGGACATGCGTTCCATGGGGATCGTGCCGCGGTAGGCCACGTAGTGCGAGCACACCGGCTCGCGCGCGCCGGCCAGCGCGCTGCGCACGGCTGAGCGCAAGCCGTCCGCACCGATCAGCACATCACAACGGTAGACCGAGCCGTCGGCGCAGCGCGCGTCGGCGGTGTCGCCGTGATCGGTCACCGTGGTCACATGGCGGTTCGTCTCCAGGGTGATCCGGGGGTGCTCAAGGCAGGCCCCGAGCAGGGCCTCGAGCAGGTCGCTGCGATGCATGACCACGTAGGGGTAGCCATAGCAAGCCTGGAACTTGTCGCCCAGGTCCATCGCCGTCACGTTCTGCCCGGAGAGGGCGTCCATCCAGACCAGGCGCTGCGGGAAGACGGCGGTTTTCCAGACCTTGGCGAGCACGCCGAGATGGTCCAGCGCCCGCGACGCGTTGGGCGCAAGTTGCAGCCCGGCGCCGACTTCGCTGAACGCTTGCGCGCGCTCGATGACATGGACTTGCTGGCCTTGCTGCGCCAGGGCGAGTGCCGCGGCCAGGCCGCCGATTCCGCCACCCACGACCAGGGTGGCGACTGAATTGATTTGGCTCATATGGGGTTCCGATTTGCAGCTTGGGCGTCTGGTGCGGGCCCGTCAGGCCGCGCGCACCCGCACATCCATCTGGCCGACATGCGCAATGCGCGCACTGATGACGTCGCCCGGCAAGATCGGGCCAACCCCGTCAGGGGTGCCGGTAAAGATCACATCGCCGGGCAGCAGCGTGTAGTAGGCGGAGGCCCAGGCGATCAGTTCAGGGATGCCGATCACCAGGTCGCGGGTGTTGGCCCGCTGGCGCAGTTCACCGTTGACATGCAGTTCGATGTCCAGCGCGCCTGGGTCGGCCACTTCGTCCGCAGTCGTCAGCCACGGGCCGAGCACCGAATAACTGTCGATCGACTTGCGCAGCGAACGCTCTTCCGGGCCGCGCACGGTCATGTCCAGGCCGATGGCATAGCCGGCCACGTAGTCCAGCGCCGCGGCGACCGCAACGCGGTCAGCCGGCTTGCCGATCACGACCGCCAGTTCCAGTTCATGGTCATTGCGGCGATCGAGGTGGCGCAGTGCGACGCCGTCGCCGGGCCCCGCCAGGGAGCTGCTGGCCTTCAGGAACAGGCCAACTTCTTCGATGCGCTTGAGATGGTGCGCATGGAAGGTGGCGGGGTCGCCCTCTGCCTCGGCCATGTGCTTGAGGTAGTTCACGGGAGCTGCCGGCAGCTTGCTGGCATAGCTCACCGGGCTGTTGAGGGTGACCGAGGCCAGCGGCAAGCGGCGTGCCGATGCGGCCAGTTCGCCGGCCGCCTTCATGACTTGCGGCAGGTGGGCGATCAGCGGATCGCACTGCGGCACCGGCCAGCGATGGGTCGGCAGGACGTCGACGGCGGCGGTGACGTCAAGGACCTCATCGCCCTGGACCAGGCCTAGCTTGTTGTTGTCGAAGCGGCAGATACGCATGGATGACTCCGGAGTGGGATGGGATCGAAAGCTCAGGCGAAGCGCCGTTCCTGGAAAAAGCCGAGCTTCCTGTGCAGCGGCTCGTCGTCGATGCGCAGCAGGCAGGACGGGCCGCTGTGGACGTCCGCGCGGTGAGCGATCTCGGCAAAGGCGGGCGCCGTGAAGGTATCGCCCGCGCTCCAGACAAAGGACTTGCCGTCGATGGTGGATTCACCGTTGCCTTCTATGACATGGAATACGGCCGCCGGCGAGCGCGGCACGGGAGCGTGTGCACGGCCGGCGGGGAGCAGCATGGCGGTGAAGCCGATCACCGGCAGACAACTGTCGCCAGTCTCCGGATTGACATAGGAAAGCTCGGCCGGCGCGCCGTCCGCGGCATGCCGGGCCAGTTCCAGCAGGCCGGCACGCGTGCGCTGCCACGGGAAACGCAACATCGGGTATGGGTTGGTGCGGTGCATGGCGGGCGGGGTTGCCAGCCCGTCAGCCAGCAGGCGGCTTTGCAGCGTGGCCAGCGTGTCCTCGGTATTGCAGCCGGGCGTGCCGGCCTGCGCATAGGACGCTTCCACCGCGGTGAACACCGGCAAGTCCAGCACGTCGAGCCACGTCACCGGGCCGGTGCCCTGGTGGCCATGGTCATGCCACTGGCCCGACGGCGTCAGGATGACATCGCCACGCTCCATGTCGCAGCGCTGGCCGTTGACCACCGTGAAGCCGCCATTGCCTTCAATGACCACGCGCGCGGCACTGGGCGAATGCCGGTGCGTGGGTGCTGTTTCACCGGGCAGGATCAACTGGATGCCCGCATAGACGCCGCCGGTGGCCTGCATCGCGGCGGGGCCGCGGCCGGGGTCGCTCAGCACCAGTACGCGGCGCTCGGCCTTCTCTACCGGCACCTGCTCTCCGGCCTGGAGCAGCAGGGGCCTGATATCCCGGTAGCGCCAGAGGCTGGCAACGGTCACGCCGGCAGGGCGGCCATGGGGCAAGGCACCGGACAGGTGTTCCCATAGTGGGGTCAGGCCGGTGGCGGCCAGCTTTTCGCGGTAATCGGCAGACAACGCTGCGGCGGGGTGATGCATGTCGCGTCCTCCTCGGGTAGTTCGTCACCAGTATGATAGTCACAATAGTGATTATCAGTACTGGGGTTAACCTGAGGTACCATGCGGCATTGCCCGCAATACCCTGGTATGGAAATGGAAGACAACAGCCTTGAAGTGATCCTGTACGACAAGCCCGGACACCTGATCCGCCGGCTCCAGCAGATCGCGACCACTGTCTTTCTGGAAGAAACGGCCGGCTTTGATACCACGCCGGTGCAGTACGGCGCCCTGGCGGCGGTGCGCGCTCACCCGGGCATTGACCAGCTCCGGGTGGCACAGGCGATCGGCTTCGATCGCAATACGATTTCAGGGGTGGTGGAGCGGCTGGAGGCCAAGGGCCTGATCTCGCGCGAGACCGGCACCGACCGGCGCACCAAGCTGCTTTACCTGACGCAAGCGGGGGAGGCGTTGCTGCGGCAGATGTACCCGGGCACGGAACGCGCCCAGGACCGCATGCTGACCGGCCTGACCAAGGCGGAGAAGGCGGCGTTCGTGAAGATGCTCAAGCGCGTTGTCGATGCCAACAACGAAGTGAGCCGCGTGCCGGTGTCGGCCCCGCCGCGGCGCGGATAGATCCCTGTGCAGGGACCGGGCCCGGCAGTGCCGGGGCCCGGTAGCGCATCGTCGTCGCCCGTGCCTTGCGCACGGGCGAGGTTCATTCAGCTGCCCCGATACGTCCCGAAGCTCCACGGCGAACACAGCAACGGCACATGGTAGTGCTGCGCGGCGTCCGCGATGGTAAAGCGCACGGGCACGATGTCGGCGAACACATCGGGGGTGCGGAAGTAGTCCGCCACCCAGAAGCGCAGTTCGAACTCGCCGGTGCGCGCCTGCGCCGGCGGCAGCATCGGCGTGTCGGTGCGGCCGTCGTGGTTGGTGCGGGTGCGCGCGATCAGCCGTGGCGGCTGGGTGGCGACGTCGAACAGTTCCACCTGCATGCCGGCCACGGGGCGGCCCAGGGATACGTCGAGCACATGTGTGCTGATGCCTGCCATGATGCGATGTCTCCGGGTTGGGCCGCGGCGTCAGCTGCCGCGGTAGTAGTTGTAGCTCCACGGCCCGAACAGCACGGGCAGGTGGATGCGCTGGCTGGCGTCGGTGACGCGCAGGCGCAGCGGGATCTTCGACAGGAAGGATGGCTGCGGCAGGCAGGCCTTGCGCGCGGCAAAGTATTCGTCCGCATGCAGGATCAGTTCGTAGGTGCCGGTGCGGTAGCTGTCGCCGATCAGCAGCGGCGGTTCGCTGCGGCCGTTGGCGGCCAGCGTGACGGTCTGCAGCGGCGTGCGCTGGCCATTGTCGATGCGGAACATCTCCACGCGCATGCCGGCCGCGGGCGTGCCGTGGTAGGTGTCCAGCGCGTGCAGCGTCAGGCGCGGGCTCAGGCCGCCTTGCTGCACGGGTGCCGCGGTCTGGTTGGGGGCCGCAGCATCCGGCGTGGCGCCCCAGCTGGCGCCGGCCAGCAGCGCGCCGCCGCCCAGCGTCATCGATTGCAGCGCGAAGCGCCGGCGGGTGGGATCAAAAGCGTGGTTGTCCATGTCAGGCCCCTTGCTTGCCGCCCAGCTTGCGGATGCCGGCCAGCACCAGCACCGCGGCCAGCACCTCGATCACCGCCACCAGGTACAGGCCGGAGGTGAGCTTGCCGGTAGTGTTCTTGATCAGCCCCATCACATAGGGCGCGCCAAAGCCGGCCAGGTTGGCCACCGAGTTGATCAGGGCCACGCCCACCGCGGCGGCGCTGCCTGCCAGGTAGCGGTTGGGCAGTTGCCAGAACACGGGGATGGCGCTCATGGTGCCGACCAGCGCGGCAGTCATGGCCAGCAGTGCGATCACCGGCGACAGCACCTGCGCACCCAGCAGCACGGCCAGCACGGCCATGGCACCGCCACCGACCAGCGCGGCGCCGCTGAAGTGCCAGCGCACTTCGTTGCGGCGGTCCGAATGCGCGCCGTTGAGGATCATGCCGGCGGCACCGCAGAGGTAGGCCACGGCCGCGATCCAGCCCACTGCCATCGGCGTGGTGAAACCCACGTCCTTGATGATGGTCGGGATCCAGAAGGTCAGCGTCGAGTTGGCGCACAGCAGGCAGAAGAAGATCGCGATCAGCAGCCACACCTTGGGGTTGGTGAAGAGCGTGCGCCAGTCGTGGCCGCGCTCGCCCTGGGCGGCGTGGTCGCGCTTGAGTGCGTCCTGCACTACGCGTTTCTCGGCGTCGGAGAGCCAGCGCGCCTGCTCGGGCTTGTCGGTCATGTAGAACCAGGCAAAGATGCCGGCCAGCACCGACGGGATGCCTTCCAGGATGAACAGCCACTGCCAGCCGTGCATGCCGTTCACGCCGCCCATGCTGGTCATGATCCAGCCGGCCAGCGGGCCGCCCAGCACGCCGGCGATGGCCGACGCGGACATGAAGGTGCCGAAGGCGCGCGCGCGGCGCTGCGACGGATACCAGTAGGTCAAGTACAGGATCACGCCGGGGTAGAAGCCGGCCTCGAACGCGCCCAGCAGGAAGCGCAGGATGTAGAACTGCGTGGGCGTGGCGACAAAGGTCTGCAGCATGCAGATCACGCCCCAGCAGATGGTGATGCGCATGATCGTCTTCTTGGCGCCGATCTTCTGCAGCAGCATGTTCGACGGCACCTCGAAGAAGAAGTAGCCGAGGAAGAAGATGCCCGCGCCCAGCCCGTACACGGCCTCGCTGAAGCCCAGTGAATCCAGCATCTGCAGTTTGGCGAAACCGATGTTCACGCGGTCCAGCCAGGCCAGCACCCACAGCACCCCCAGGAAGGGCAGCAGGCGCCAGGTAACCTTGCGGTAGACGCTGTCCTCGGCGTCGTCGGCGGTGCCGGCAAATACCGGGATGCCTTGTTTTGTGATCGACATGATGTCTCCTGTCTTGTCGTGTTCTGCCAGGTCTTGCCTGGCGGCGGTGCATGCCGTGCGCCGGGTTGGGAGCAAGTATATGAATGGCCCGCCAATGCGAAACGAGGGGGCTGGTATAGGCCCCATAGCAGCACCGATATGGGCTGTAATCCCTTGCGTGGCGCGGGTTTGCGGGTGCTGCGGCCAGGCCTTGGCGGACCTATGGATTACCCTAGGCAGGCCGTTTTACGGGGTGCGCGCACGCGGATCGGGCAGGCTCGTCCGGGTTGTACCGGTTGCCGTGCGGTGCGCGACACGCTACAAAGTCGCCATTGCCTGGCATGGCGCTGCCGTCCGGAGCGGCGCCAGCCGCACCCGCCAGGCCTCCACTATTCCTGCCACGGACCCAACATGATTCGCGCCGACGACCCGTTCGATACCTACCTGCTGCGCGTGCTGTGCATCCTGATCGCCGAGCAGAGCGTGTCGCGCACGGCGATCCGCCTGAACCAGTCGCAGCCTGCCATCAGCGCCGCGCTCAAGCGCCTGCGTGCGATCTTCAACGACCCGCTGCTCACGCGCGAGAAGAACGTGATGGTGCCGACCGAGCGCGCGCTGCAGCTGGCGCGCAATGCCCAGGCCGCGCTCAGCGCGCTGGACAACCTGCTGGTATCGGACGACCGCTTCGATCCCGCCACCACCGAGCAGAGCTTCGTGGTGGCCATGCCGGACTACCTGGCGCCGCCGTTCTTCGCGCACGTGGTGCGCGCGGTGCGCCGTGCGGCGCCGCACGCGCGGCTGTCGGCGCTGCCGCTGGGGGCCACCTTCGATTACGAGCAGGCGCTGTCGGCGGGGTCGGTCGACATCGTGATCGGCAACTGGCCCAACCCGCCCGAGCACCTGCACCTGTCCGTGCTGCTGGAAGACGAGGTGGTGTGCGTGGTGGCGCAGGACAGCGTGCATGCGCAGCCCGGCAAGCTCACCGCCCAAGCCTACCTGGGCGCCTCGCATATCGTGCCCACGCCGTATTCGCGCGACCAGCGCGGCCTGGTCGATGCGGGCCTGAGCACCATGCGCGTGCACCGCGACAACCGCGTCAGCTGTCCCTATTTCAACCTGGCGCCCAGCCTGATCCCCGGCACCGACCTGATCCTGACCACCGCACGCCACTTCGCCAACTACCATGCGCAGCATGTGCCGCTTGCGGTGCTGGAGCCGCCGATCGAGTTCCCGTTCATGCGCTTCTACCAGCTGTGGCATCCGTCGCGCCACCGCTCGGCCGCGCATGTCTGGCTGCGCGGCATGCTGACCGCCGCCTCGCAGGAGCTGCGCGACCTGCGCGATATGCGTCGCTAGCGGTATCGGTTTCTGTTATGGGATCTATAGGGCGCGGGCTCTCGCCGCTGCGGCGGGCCGTTTCTATACTCGGCCCCCGTATCCAACGATTCCCCATGCGCGGGATCCCTACGGGAGAAGCATCCATGTCTCAACCACTCGACCTGGCGTCGGTCAACGCCCTGGACCAAGCAGCCTTTGCCGATGCCTTCGGCAGCGTGTTCGAACACTTTGCGCAGGCCGCCGAGGGTGCCTGGGCGCAGCGGCCGTTTGCGTCGGCAACGGCGCTGCATGGCGCCATGATGGACGTGGTGCGCAAGCTTGACGAGCCGCGCCAGCGCGATTTCCTGAACCTGCACCCGCAGCTGTCGGCACGCAATATCCGCGCGGGCACGATGACGGCCGATTCCAACGCCGAGCAGAAGAGTGCCGGCCTGGATGCGATGTCGGCGCAGCAAGAGGCCGCGCTGGACCAGCTTAACGCGGACTACCAGGCGCGCCACGGCTTCCCGTTCATCATCTGCGTGCGCCACTACACCCGCGAAGGCATCTTCGCCGCGTTCGAGCGCCGGCTTGGCCGCAGCACTCAGCAGGAGCTTGACGAAGCGCTGGCACAGATCGCCGCGATCACGCGCGGGCGTCTGGCGGCGCGGCTGGCCGGTTGAGTCCAGCGCTTATCCAAAGGCTTCAAGACCCAGCGCGAGCATCCCCACCAGGATGAGGCTGGCGGCCCAGACCGCCTCCAGGTTGAACCAGCTCCGCGACACGAACTTCAGTCCCAGGAAGCGGTAGACCAGCCATGCCATGCCGCCACCCATGGCGAACATGGCCAGGGTGTGGATGACGCTGACCACCAGCGCCATGCCCAGATTGGCGCTGGCGAGCGTGGCGGCGGCCTGATGCCCCGGGTCTGTCCCGGCACGGCAGAGGCCAAGATAGATCGGCACCAGCATCAGGCCGGCGCCATGTGCGATCGCCACCGCGAACGACCATAGCGCGAGCCGCGATGGTGCGATGCGCACCAATACCCGCGGGTGGCCGCGCCTGAGCAGCAGCACGATGCCGCAGCCAATCAGCAGCACGCTGGCGCCGATGCGGATCTGCGCTTGCCAGGCGACCAGGGCAGCCAGCATGCCGAAAGGCAGCGTTACCGCCAATACCGCGAGCGCGTGCCCGAAAGCCAGGTAACCCAGCGCGGCAAGGAGGGCGCGGCTGCTATGCGCCAGCAAGCCGTTCGATACCGCCAGCGGCCAGCCCATGGCCGGGTTGATGCCGTGATAGAGGCCGCTGGCCAGCACTGCCGACCAGAGGCCGATCTGTTCCCAGGCGTGACCGCTCAAGCCTTGACCGAGGGATAGCAAAACGAGTCTGTCGAGCAATCGCCGCCTTCCAGCCGGATCTGGTGCGCGCGGTAGCCTTGCGGAAACTCGACCCAGTAGTCATCGGCCAGCGTCAGCCCGCCGTCTGGTCCGGCATGCGCCATGACCTGCGTGCCAGGGATGCCATCGGGATAGAACTGGTTGTCCCAGGTGGAGTAGAGCGAGTTGGTCCAGTAGACGCGTTTGCCGTCGCGGCTGATCTCGACCATCTGCGGGCCGCCGGTGAAGGGCTTGCCGTTGGGATGCGGCGTGCGGCGGACGATGCCGCCGATATGGACCGAGCCGGCGAGCCTGGGCTTGCGCGGATCGGTGACGTCGTACTGCCGCATTTCGCCGGTGCCCCAGCAGGACACGTAGAGGAACTTGTCGTCGAGGGACAGATCGATATCGGTCACCAGCGGCGGCACCGCGCCGAAGCCTTGCAGCAGCGGCGGCAAGAGACTGGCATCGGCGGCTTCGGGCGGGATGGTTGCCGTCTTCTCGGCGTGGAACTTGCCCCCTTCGCGCCACCAGGTCCAGATCGAGCCTTCCAGGTTGGTGGTATCGACCACCACGCCAACAAAGCCGTATTCCCGGATCGGATCATGCGCAGGCCGGACTTCCAGCGCCATCTGGTGATTGGCACCCAGGTCGATGGTCTGCACGTTGCGGCGCGCCCGCAGATCCCAGAAATGCAGCTTGTGCCCGTAGCGGTTGCCCAGCAGGTCCTCGGGCACCAGCCCGTTCTCGAACTGCGGCGGCAGGGCCCATTCGCTGGACACCATGTAGTCGCGCGGCAGGTTCCACCAGAAGTCGTAATGCTTCTCCTGATCGCCGCGGTCGATTTCCCAGCGGCCCAGCACGTCGAAGGTCTCGCAGTCCATGATGAAGATGCCGGGCGAGCCGTCCGTGCCATCCGGGCCACTACCCCCGAGTGTGCTGACGTAGATGCCCTCCGGCCCGCAGTGCACGGTGTGGGGCCTGGAGTAGCCGGTCTTGCGGAAGATCTCGTCCGGCTCAACGATCTTGTGGATCCGAGCCTGGGTCGGGTGCGGCTTGGTGTCGATGATATACAGGCGCGAAGAGCGCATGCCCGGAATGATCAGGTAGCGCCGTTCGAGAAACGCATGGCCGGTCAGCGGCGACAACGACGACGAGCACGCATTCCAGCCGAAATGGTGCAACTCATCGCCCTTGTTGGTCATCGGCACGGTATGCACCACCTGGCTGTAGGTGGGCGAGCCGGGTTTGGCGTCGATCACCGCGAGCGCGTCCGGCTGCGAGGCGTCGGGGCTTAGCAGCACCGTATAGGCAAATGATTCCGCTGGTGCCGCTATCGCGAGTTCCGGCGAGGCGTGAAACGTCGGATCTGGCCGCATGTTCATGGTGAACCCTCCAGGTTTTGCAGGACGTCGCAACGTCGCCGGTACATCACTTGGCAGTGGTGCGTGGCCAAGGTGCAGGGGAAGCCTACTTAGCCTAGGTCGTTCTCAATACCGAGTCAAAGGCGGCGCAGGCGCGGCAAGCGAATAGCCCCCACGGGGCATATTCATGCTGGCAAAAGAGGCGCTTCGTGAAATAGAGATTTACGAAAAGCCGTAAATCAAGCAGAAATGAGGCTCCGGGGCCAGCGCGCGCAACAAGCGCTACGCCGGTATCAGGGAAACGATCAGCTTAATGGACAGCCAAGCAATGGATGCGGTGAAACCTCGGGGTGAGGGGGATGAAGAGTTCTGCCTGGACAATCCGGCACTGGAGAGCATCGGTGTCAGGATCACCCAATGGCGCGACGACTATGTAGAACTTGAGCTGCCGCTCGCGCCTAATATGCTCAACCGCAGCCGGGTGGTGCATGGCGGCACCCTCTGCACCCTGCTCGACGCCGCCACTGGCTACTCGGGCCTTTACTCGGCGCCGGGCGAGGCCGCGCGCCACGCGGTCACGCTGTCGCTGACATCGAACTTCCTGAGCAACGGGACGGGCAAGCTGCTGACCGCAAAGGGCATGGTCGACCGGCGCGGACGCTCGATCTTCTTTTCGCGCGCAGAGGTGTGGCTGGACGGGGAGTTGCTGGTGGCAACGGGTGTCGCCACGATGAAGTACCTGAAGTAGCAGTACGTCTCAGGCGCCGTCCTGGCGCCAGCGTGTCGGCGACTTGCCGAACTGTGCCGCGAACCAGCGCGAGAATGCGCTGGGTTCCGAAAACCCCAGCAGCGTGGCGACCCGGGCGAGCGGCCGCTGCGGATCCTGCAGATAGCGTTGCGCAAGCTCGCGGCGCACTTCATTGACCAGTGCGGAGAAGGTGTCGCCGTCCTGCTCCAGCTGGCGCTGCAGCGTGCGCGGACTGATGCCAAGGCTTTGCGCGACCTGTTCCACCGCGCCGCGGCCGCGCGGCAACAGCTGGTGCAGGGTGCGCCGGACATCGGCCGCGATGGACGGCTTGCCGGCCCCCGGCTGCAGGTCGAGGAAGCCCCTGGCGTACCCGGCCAGGCTGGCATCGGCCAGGGGGTTGACGCGGTCCAGGTCGCCGCTGGCGAGCACCAGCCCGTCGAACTCCGAACCGAACTCAATGTGTTGCCCGAACAGGCGCCGGTGGATTTGCAGATCGGCCGGCGCCGCATGGGCGAAGTGCACGCTGTGCGGCTTCCAGGATGCGCCCAGGATGGCGCGGATCAGGCTGTACAGGGCGGCAACGGTCAGTTCCATGGCCTGTCTGCCGGGCTGGTGCCGGCCCGTCTGCAACGTCACATGCAGCACCGTAATCTCAGGATATTCCGTGACCAGGATGGAGATGGAGTCACTGAGCCAGTGGCGGTAGCGCTCGATCTCCGCCAGTGCGTGGCGCAGCGTGGGCTGGTGCTGCAGCAGCAGGCTGACCGGGCCGAAGTCTGACAGGCGCCACGATTCCCCCACCATCAGGCCAAGCGAATGGCAGGCCGTGACGCGCGCCGAGGCCTCCAGCACTTCGGCCAGGCGCGCTTCCGGGATGCGCAGGTCCGGGGTGTACAGGCAGGCCTGGTCCAGGCCGGCCTGGGCCACCATGCGCACCGGATCCAGGCCCGCGCCCCGGGCAATCGCCAGGTATTTGGTCAGGGAAGCGCTGCGAACAAGGACGGTCATAAGGCTGCCGCGAGAGTGGGTGGGGCGTCGGTCGTGTCCGTCATCAAATGTCAAATCCTGGCGCGATCGGTCAAGGGTGCCGCGCCATGGCTGTCTGACAATCGTTACCGTCGCGCCAATGATAGCGGCGCGGGCAGGACACGACAATCAGGAGACAGCCTTGGCAAAAGCCATTCGCATGTACGAAACCGGAGGGCCCGAAGTCCTCCGCTATGAGGACGCCGAGGCAGGCGATCCGGGCCCGGGCGAGGTGCGGATCCGCCACGCCGCCGTCGGGCTGAACTATGCCGACACCTACTTCCGCAATGGCACCTACCCGGTGCCGCTGCCCAGCGGCATGGGCGTGGAGGCAGCCGGCGTGGTGCAGTCGGTCGGGCCGGGCGTGACCCACGTCGCGGAGGGCGATCGCGTCACATACACCGGTTTTATCAACACGTTGGGCGCGTACAGCACCGAGCGCCTGGTGCCCGCCGCACCGCTGATCCGCCTGCCGGAAGCGATCAGCTTCGAGACCGCGGCAGCGATGACCATGCGCGGCCTGACCTCGGCCTACCTGATGCGCCGCATCTACCCGTTCAGCGGTGGCGAAACCATCCTGCTGCATGCGGCTGCCGGCGGCGTGGGGCTGATCGTCTCGCAATGGGCCAGGCTGCTCGGCCTGACCGTGATCGGCACCGTCTCGACCGAGGCCAAGGCAGAGGTGGCGCGTGCCCATGGCTGCGACCACATCATCAACTACAGCCATGTGGACGTGGCAAAGCGGGTGCGGGAGCTGACCGATGGCGCGGGCGTGTCCGTGGTCTTCGACAGCGTGGGCAAGAGCACCTTCATGGCGTCGCTGGATTCGCTGAAGCGGCGCGGGTTGATGGTTTGCGTCGGCACGGCCTCCGGCACCATCCCGCCGTTTGACCCGCAACTGCTGGCGAGGAAGGGCTCGGTCTACCTGACCCGTCCGGCGCTGGCCGACTACATTGCGGACCCCGCCGAAAAGGCCGAACTGGCCGCCGAGGTGTTCGGCCACGTTGCCGCTGGCCGTATCCGCATCGAAATCAACCAGCGCTATGCGCTGCAGGATGCCGTGCAGGCCCACCGGGACCTGGAATCACGCAAGACCACCGGGTCTTCGATCTTTGTGCTGTAAAGGAGCGTCCCCATGCGAGCCCAACCCCTTACCTGCAATATCGGCGCCGAAGTCAGCGGCGTCAGCCTGGCCGATGCCGCGCGCGACGAAGCGCTGTTTGCCGAGATCAAGTCCCTGCTGCTCACGCACAAGGTGCTGTTCCTGCGCGACCAGGAGATCTCCCGCGCGGATCACGTGGCGTTCGCGCGCCGCTTTGGCGAACTGGAAGACCATCCCGTGGCCGGCAGCGATCCCGACCATCCCGGGCTGGTCCAGATCTATCGCAGCGACAAGCGCGAGAACTACGAGAACAGCTACCACACCGACGGCAGCTGGCGCGAAACCCCGCCCATGGGCTGCGTGCTGCGCTGCATCGAATGCCCGCCGGTCGGCGGCGACACCATCTGGGTAAACATGGCGGCGGCCTACGAGCACCTGCCCGAGGAAATCAAGCAGCGTATCGCCGGCCTGCGCGCCAAGCACAGCATCGAGCATTCATTCGGCGCGGCGATGAGCCCGGAAAAGCGCGCCGGCCTTGCCGCGCAGTACCCCATGGTCGAGCACCCGGTGGTGCGCACGCATCCGGAAACCGGTGAGAAGGCGCTCTACGTCTGCGGCTTCTCCACGCATTTCGCCAACTTCCATACGCCCGAGAACGTGCGCTACGGACAGGACAAGACCCCGGGCGCCAGCCATCTGCTGAACTACCTGATCAGCCAGGCGGCGATTCCCGAATACCAGGTGCGTTTCCGCTGGCAGCCCAACAGTGTGGCCATCTGGGACAACCGCTGCACCCAGCACTACGCGGTGCAGGACTACTGGCCGGCGCCGCGCAAGATGGAGCGCGCCGCCATCATCGGCGACAAGCCGTTCTAAGGCGCGCCAGCCGCCGCCAGGCCACGTGCCTTTATCAATGGAGACATGCCGTGAATTACCTCGATGGATCCCTGTTCCCTGAAAACCAGCAGCCGTTGATCATCACCGCGGCACCCTACGCACCGGGCTGGCTGCCGTCCGATTTCCCGGAAGACATCCCCGTGACGATGGAAGACCAGATCCAGAAGGCCGTGGACTGCTACAACGCCGGCGCGACTGTGCTGCACCTGCATGTGCGCGAGCTTGACGGCAAGGGCTCGAAGCGTCTGTCCAAGTTCAACGAGCTGATCGCCGGGGTGCGCAAGGCGGTGCCGGAGATGATCATCCAGGTGGGCGGATCGATCAGCTTTGCGCCGGAAAACGAGGGGGATGCCGCCAAGTGGCTGTCCGACGACACGCGCCACATGCTTGCCGAACTCGACCCCGTTCCGGACCAGGTGACCGTCACGGTCAACACATCGCAGATGAACGTGACGGAGCATGCGGAACTCGCGGATTTCAAGGGCACCTCGCGTGAGAATCCCGCGATCTTCAATGCATACAAGGAAATGACGGTTCCTGCTCAGCCTGGCTGGGTGGAAGAGCATATCCGGCGCCTTTCCGCCGCCGGCATCCAGAGCGCATTCCAGTGCTACAACATCAACAGCTTCGAATCCGTGGAGCGGCTGATCCGGCGCGGCGTGTACAAGGGCCCGCTGGTCATGAACTGGGTGGCGATCAGCGGCGGCATGGATGCGCCCAGCGTCTTCAACCTCGCCAACATCGTTCGCGCCGTCCCGGATGGCGCGGTGCTGACCGTCGAAAGCTCCGTGCGCAACGTGCTGCCGGTCAACATGATGGGGATTGCGCTGGGCCTGCATGCGCGATGCGGGACCGAGGACTGCCTGTGGAACCAGTCGCGCACGGCCAAGATGAGCACGGTGAAGCAGATCGAGCAGCTGGTGCGCATCGCGGGCGAATTTGGCCGCAAGGTGGCAACGGCTCAGGAAGCGCGTGATATCCAGAAGATCGGCGTGTTCTACGACACGGTCGAGGAGACGCTGGAGGCCAACGGCTTCGCGCCGAACCGCAATGGCGGCAATCAGGGCTTCCTGCGCAAGGCCGCCTGACCTGTGTCGGTTGGCACTGGCGATCCGCCAGCAGAAGGGCAAGGGCGGCAAATCACCGGCTCACGATGAAGCCGGCCGCTGCCCTGAACAACCCTCGCACATTCGGAGACAACAATGAATCAAGCAGAACCGTCGGCACGCCGCAGGGCGTCGCTGTCATGCATGTTCGGTCTGGCGCTGTCGGTCGCGCTGCCGGCTGCGCTCCCATCGACCGCCTGTGCCCAGGCGTGGCCGACCAAGGTGGTCAGGATCGTGGTCGGCGGCCCCGCCGGCGGCACCGCCGATTTCCTCGGGCGCCTGCTGGCCGAGGGGCTGACGCAGTCGCTGGGCAAGCCGGTGATCGTCGAGCAGAAGCCTGGCGGCGCCGGGGCGATCGCGGTCAATACATTGCTTTCCGCGCCGCACGACGGGCATACGCTGCTGCTGATCCAGGGCGGCATCGTTTCTGAAACGCCGCTGGCGCTGAAGGTCTCGTTCAATCCTTTCAAGGACCTGAAACCCGTTGCCCAGGTGGCGCGGACGGGGCTGGTGCTGGTGGGCAACCCCAAGCTGCCGGCGAAGAACTTCAGCGAACTGCTTGCCTACATCAAGAGCAAGCCCGGGCAGATCGACTATGCCTCCTATGCCGCCGGCATGCGCGGGCAGACGCTTGGCGTCCAGTTCAACCGCCTCGCGGGCGTGAACATGAATCATGTCGGCTACAAGGGATCGCCGCCCGCGCTGCAGGATGTGATGGGCGGCCACGTGCCGCTGATGTTCGACGGCCTGGCCACGTCGCTGCCGCTGATCAAGTCCGGCAAGCTCAAGGCCTATGCCGTGGCGTATCCCAAGCGCATCCCCGCGCTGCCGGATGTGCCGACCTTCGCTGAAGTCGGCTTCCCGGCGATGACGGAGCCCGGCTGGATGGGGGTGTGGCTGCCACCGGACGTGCCGGCGGCGGTGCAGGAAAAGATCCGCAGCGCCACGCTGGCCATCGTGCAGCAGCCCGGCTACCGCGAGCGCGTGGAGGCCATGGGCATGGACGCCGGGCAGCCGCTCAGCAGCGAGGCGCTGTCCAAGGATGCGCGCGCCGCCCATGAGCGGCAGGCGGAGTTGCTGCGGTCGATACATTTCGTGCCGGAGTAGGGGGCCGGCAAGGAGGGCAGGCGCCCTGCGGGCGCCTCAGCGCAGCGTTCAGCAAAGTTGTATGCTTTTTGCATGGCCTGCCGGGTGCTCTCCAACGCGTTCCCGTCACGGCGCAAACAGTATGGCGGTGACGACATGAAGCCTGCTCACGCATTGATTGTGACTTGCGTCATGCTGGCCGCCTGCGTATCGACAGGCGTCGAGGTGAAACAGGAGCAAATGGCGAACTTCCTGCTCGGTTTCTCCACCCTCGACGACGTTACCAGCCAGCTGGGGAAGCCCTCGTCGCAGACCACCCTGGTCAACGGGTCGACCATCCTGATCTATTCGTTCGCGGCCTCCAGGCCGCACCCTGAGAGTTTTCTCCCGTTCATTGGCCCGCTGTTCGCCGGCGGCGCGATCCGATCGTCGACGGTGTTCTTCGAGTTCGACGAGAATGGCGTCCTCAGGAGCCAGCGCCTGACGACGTCCGGTAGCGTTTCGGGATGGAGCGTGCTGCCGCCTGACGTGTTGCCATAGGCGGGGGGGCGGTATACTTCCGCTCCTTTACGGCCCTGGCCAGACACCCGAGAGTCCCATGAGCGCTTTGCCTCCCTGCCCAAAATGTCATTCCGAGTTCACCTATGAAGACGGCGGCCTCTACATTTGCCCGGAATGCGCGCATGAATGGTCGGCGCAGGCCGCGGCGACGGCCGAACCGGAGGCCAGGGTGTATCGCGATGCAGCAGGCAATGTCCTGCAGGACGGGGACACCGTCACCGTCATCAAGGACCTGAAGCTGAAGGGGTCGGCCGGTGTGGTCAAGATGGGTACCAAGGTGAAGAACATCCGCCTGGTCGACGGTGACCACGATATCGACTGCAAGATCGACGGCTTTGGTGCCATGAGCCTGAAATCGGAGTTCGTCAGGAAGGTGTGAGCGGGCGTTGCACCTGCGCCAAGGCACCCTGCTCACGCGCATCCGTGCCGTGGCGGGGCCGGGGCGTCAGTTGAAGACATCCTGCCGGTACCTGCCCGCGCTGACCAGCTCCGCCAGCCAGTCCGACGCCGCCTCCGGCGTCATGCCCCCTTGCTCCGCCCCGATTTCCAGCAGCACCTGCCTGACCGCGGGCGCCATGTGGCGGCCGTCGCCGCACACGTAAAGGATCGCACCCTGGTTCAGCCGGGCCCAGACATCGGCACGGCGCTGCCACAGCAGGTCCTGCACGTAGCGCGGCTCGCCATCCACGACCGAACAGGCCAGGTGGACCTGCGCCACGCCCTGTGCCTGCCATCGCTCCAGGTCGTCGCGGTAGAGCCAGTCGTGCGCGGGATGGCGGCACCCGTAGTACAGCTGCACGGGGGCCACCGGCTGCCCGGCCGCCTGTTGCGCGGCCCGCTCTTCAAGAAAGCCGCGGAACGGCGCAATGCCTGTGCCGGGGCCAATCAGGACCATGGGCGTGGCCGGATCTGCCGCGGGTGCGAAGGTGGGATTGGGCGTGCGGATGGCGCCCGCCACCATGGCGCCGGGCGCCAGGCCCTGCAGCCAGGTAGAAGCCACGCCGCGGAAAAGTCCGTGGCCCGACAGCGCCGCAGACCAGACCGTGCCGACGGTGATGGTTGCCACGTCGGGCGAGACCAGCGGCGATGAGGCAATCGAATAGAACCTCGGCCGCATCGGCACGGTGCAAGCCAGCAGGGCGGCCAGATCCAGCTCGATGGCGGGAAAGCGGTCCAGCACGTCGGCCAGCCCCAGCCGGCGCGGTGCCACCTGGGCGGTGTAACCGGTCTCGGCGTCGTCCGAGGCCAGCTGCTGCAGGGCCTGGCGCGTGACCGGGCAGCGCGAAGACTGCGACAGCAGGCGCAAAGTATGGCGCGACACCACGTCCTGCAGTTCCACAAAATGGGTCAGCAGCTGGCGCACGGACAGGGCCTCGCCCAGCGGCAGGCCGCGTGCGGCGCCGCCGGAGGCGGACAACGTGACGATGGCTTCCGGGTCGATGTCGATCCGCTCACACAGGGCCGCGACCATCTCGGGCTGGTTCTGCGGATAGACAGCGAGGTGGTCGCCCGTGGCGTAGCGCACGCCTTCGGGCAGCCTGAGGCGGATATCGCGCGTGGAAGTCCGCGGCGCCTCGCGCGAGAAGTCCCACAGGCCGGATGGATCGTTCACCAGCTCGGTGTTGGCCAGGACCGTGAAGTTCTGGGTGTTTGCCGGCAGCGTGGACGCGCGGATCCCGGCGACGTCTCTCATCTGCACCCGGACCGGCGGCGTTCCCTGGGCTGGCCCGCCCACGCCGTCACCGGCCTGCAAGGCTTGCCACAGCAAGGCCAGCCAGCGTTCCGCGGCCTGGTCGAAGTCGCCGTTGCCGTCGGCTTCGCCACGCGGCAGCAGCGGACTGGCGCCGGCATTGGTGAAGAATTCATGGACCCGGCGCGGGAAGGCCTGGTACGTCGGCCATTGCGAGTTGCCGCAACCCAGCACGGCCACGCTCAGCGCCGGTGCGCGGTAGCCGCTGGCGGCGCCGCTATCGAGCAGCGCTTCGAGGCGCCTTGCCGAGTCTGGCGCGCGGCCGTTGTAGGTGGCGGCGATGATGACGGCCACGCCGGTGGGCGGGAGCGCGTCGGCCACATCGTCCAGGTCGCGCAGCGTCGCATCAAAGCCTGCCGCCAGCGCGCCGGCATGCACCTGCTCAGCCAGTTCGCGCGCGGTGCCGAGGCTGGATCCGCACAGCACGGCAAGCGGCCTGCCGCCGCCCCGCACATCGGGACCCGCCTGCGGCGCTTGCGCGGTCCCGGCCACCGGCGCCGCGGCGATCCGCTCATGCGGCCGGCGCCGGCGCGCACGCACTGTGAATCCGTCTGGCTTGATCGTCAGCGTTTCCTTGATGCGGAACTGGTAGTCGTGCGCGTCGGTGAACTGGAAATGGCGCAGCATCAGCGCCAGTGCCAGCTTGGCCTCGGTCAGCGCAAACTGGCGGCCGATGCACGCACGCTCCCCGTTGCCGAAAGGCATGTAGGCGTGGTGCGGCAACCTTGCCTCCTGCTCAGGCAGGAAACGATCGATGTCAAAGCGTTCCGGGTCGGCCCAGACCTTGGGGTCCCGGTGCAGCGCGGTCAGCACGACCGACAGGCGCCTGTCCTTGCGGATCAGGTAGCGGCCGCCCAGCAGCGTATCTTCAAACGGCGCCACGGCGAAGGCGGGCGCGGTGGGCCACAGGCGCAACGTTTCCTTCAGCACGCGGTCCAGTACCGGCAGCCGCGCCAGGTCGGCGTAGACCGGCGCCGCGTCGCCGGGCAGCACGGCGTCCACCTCGGCGTAAGCCTGTGCCATCACGCCCGGGTTGCGCAGCAGTTCATACAGCGCGAAGGTGAGCAGCCCGCTGGTGGTCTCGTGGCCCGCAATCAGGAACGTGATGACCTGGTTGCGGATGTTCTCGTCGTCCAGCCGCTGGCCGGTGTCCGGATCCCGCGCTTCCAGCATCAGGCCGAGCAGGTCGTTGGCCGTGCCGCCCCTGGGTTCGCCCGCATTGCCCGCGCGCCGCCGCCGGATCACGTCGTCCACCAGGTCGCGCATAAAGCGGGTGTCCTGGTCGAACTTCTGGTGTGCCGCATGCATGAAGCGGTCTTGCAGGGCAAAGCGGGTCAGCTTGGACATCGCCTCTTCCAGCGCGCCGACCATGGCCTCGATGAAGGGGTGCAGTTCTGCGCTGGCGAACGATTCAAAATCGTAGCCGAAGCCGGACAGCGCGATGGTATCGAGTGTCAGCCGCGTCATGTCGTCTGCGACCGCGATATCGGCATCCGGGCCTTGCCGGTCCCATTTGTCCACCAGCCGGTTGGCCACGCGCAGCATGACGTCAAAGTAGCCCTTCATCGCGCGCTGGCTGAACGCCGGCATCAGGATGCGGTGCGCCTTGCCCCAGTTGGCCTCGTCGGAGCGTGCGGTGAACAGGCCGTCGCCGGCCATGCCGCGCAGGTAGGACAGCGGCGGGCCGATGTATTTGCGGAAACGCGCGGCATCACACAACTCGGTGGCCAGTGCCACCGACGTCACAAACGGCACGCGCCGGCCGGCGAAATTCAGCTCGAAGATGCCGTCATGGTGGCGGCTGCGCGCCAGCAGGTGTTGGCCCAGCGCACCGGGTGTGATCTGCAGCAGGTTGCCCACCAGCGGCCAGCCCGGGTCGCGCGGGATGGGCTCAGGGACGGGGGTATGCATGGAGCGGGCAGGGGATTGATGCGGCGCGTCGGAGGCCTGGTCGGGGCTTGATAGCTCAATGGGCGGCGGCATGGCAGGGCTGTGTCTCCTGAACGGGCGCTGACACGCGATTTGCCACGTGCGGCCGTTTCATTTAACGTAGACATCTGTCTACCGGCGCAAGCGTAGACAACCGTAGACATGCTGTCAACGAAGCATGTCCGGCAAAAACCGAGTCCTGCTACTAAACCGCATTCATGGAAGCCATTGCCGACGGCAAACGCCGCCTGATCGACGCCGCGTTGCGGCTGGCCGCAGCCAAGCGCAGCTTTGCGGCACTCAAGCTGCGCGAGATCGCGCGCGAGGCCGGCCTGAATCCCAACACGTTCTACCGGCATTTCAGCGACATGGAAGACCTGGCCATCACCGCCATGGCCGAGGTAAGCGCTGAACTGCGGCCAATGCTGCGTGCGGTCCGATGGGCCGCCGCCCGGGACAACCCCGGTGAAGTGGCCGCACGTGCCTGCGAAGCCCTGTTCTTGTACGCGCAGCATCACCCGGATGCATTCATCGTTGGTGTGTGCGGGATCACGGGCCCGCAGCCCGCGCTTCGCGTTGCCATTCGCACGGTGCTGGATGACATCGCTGCCGAGATGGCGGAAGACATCGAGCGGCTGGGGCTGTGTCCCAAGCTCTCACGCCCGGCTATTGACGACGTCTGCGCGTACGTCGTTTCATACCTTTTCCACCAATGCGTCGACTACATCGAAGCCGATGCTGCCGGACGGCGCAGGCTGATGGCGCGCTCGGTGCAGTTGAGTTGCTGGCTGCTGCAGGGCGCGGCAGGGCCGAAGGCCCAGCCGGGAACGAAATCAGGCAGGGAGCGCAAGGCTGTGGCTGCGTAGCAGGTTGCGACGAAGCCCGCAGAAGGCAGGACCTCAGCCGAAGCGGCGGTCGAAGCGAAGGGGAGTGTCCAGGCCAGCGCTCACCCTGAAATTGTGACGCCACACTCTTGCGTCACCGCCAACAGCTTCTCCATGTCTGGCGCGCCTGGCGGAATTTCTTCATCGAGCCGCGTGAATAAGCGCGATGCGTTTCCGCCGTGGCTGGTGACTGAAATCATTTCGCCGCCGCCGAAGCCGAAACGGAAATAATGCACCGTGCCGGCTGGCACATGAACAAAGGTGCCAGCGATAGCAGTGATCGCTTGATCGCCATAGCCGATTTCGACCGTCCCCTTGGTAACGTAGAACGATTCGTCCCAGTCATGGCTATGGGGCGGTGGGCCACTGCCTTCTTCGCCCTGCTGCAGAAATACCTCATAGCCTTGCGTGGCGGCATTGGATGCCAGCACCGTGATCCGCTCTCCCACCACGTTGAGCGGGCGTGCAAAAGTATCCGGAGTCACCACAAATGGTTCTGGTTTCATACTTCTCTGCTCCGTCAGTGAGAACGATGCCGTGGCAATGCTACCCGGGTCCGAAGCATGCGGTAGCTCCAAAGCTAGCCGGCCACGGTGCCAGGCGGGTGCCTCCTTTCTTGATGTCTGGAAATTCTAGGCGGCCCACGACGGGAAGTCATCGCCAGGAATCGACGATTGCCGCGGCCAATGTGCGTCGGCAAACATTGCTCCCAGCGCAATGTCACTTGCTCCTGGCTCGCTTTCCCATTTCAATGGAGTTGACAGGGAGAAGGGGGATGACATCATGGCAGTCACTCGCTTGCAGAGCATTCCGGGCATCGGGGTTGATCGGATGGCCGACAAGGCTGACTCGATGCGAAATGCCAATATCTTGCGGCTAGAGAACCTCGACACTGACTTGCGGCCGCCGCCGGCGGCGATCCGGCGCACGCATGAGGCGATCGATGACGATGCTGCCAACAGCTATCTGCCATTCATGGGCCAGCATGCACTGCGGGAAGCCGCAGTCGAGCGCGTCCGACGCTTCTCCGGCGTCACATACGACCCTGATACCGAATGCATCATTTCCGCGGGTGGATTGGCCGGGATTCTGAATGTCCTGCTATCTACACTTGAGACGGGGGACGAGGTAGTACTCACCGATCCGACCTACGCAGGCCTGATCAATCGTGTCTACCTCGCAGGGGGCCTGCCAAGATTTGCGCGCCTCATACCAGGGGTCGACGGCTGGCGACTCGACCTGGAGAGCCTCGCTGACGCGATTGGGCCCCGCACACGGGCATTGCTCATCATGTCGCCGTCGATGCCGACTGGCTTCGTCGTGTCCGCGCCGGAGTGGGAGGAGATCGCCCGGCATTGCGATCAGGTTGGTGCGTGGCTGGTATATGACGCTGCCATGGAAAGAATCCTGTTTGACGGCCGGCAGGTTGTCCACCCCGTTTCTCTGCCTGGCATGCGCGAGCGCACCATCACAGTTGGCTCGGTTTCCAAGGAATATCGCATGATTGGCTGGCGAGTCGGCTGGATAGTCGGGCCGGAACAGCTTATGGCCGACGTTCGGCTGACCAGCTTGTCGAACGTCGTCTGCCAGGTCGGCATCGCCATGCCAGGGGCCACAGCCGCACTGACTGCCAGCGATGATGGCGTGGCCGCGGCAACGGCAGAGTGGGAATCGCGCCGCGATGTGTTGTTGTCCGCGCTGACTGATCTCCCCGTGATTCGTCCGCACGGCGGATGGTCTCTTCTGATAGATACTCAACGGCTCGGCCTTGCACCGTCGGAAGCGTCCAGGCGCTTGCTGGCGCGAGGCGAAGTGGCGGCCACGCCGATGGATAACTGGGGGCCAAGCGGCATCCGGTACCTGCGCTTCGTATTTGCCAATGAGCCGGTCGAGCGCATGGCTGACATTCGCGAGCGGATTCGCCTGGCGTGGGACATCTGATACGTGCGACGCTGAGCGACGAAAATGCTGGCCGCTTCCGGTCACAATGGTTCCGAGGGCAGCGACCGAACCCTCCTGTATTTCGGGTGGCTGACCCTGTTCATCGCCCTGGCAACGCCAGCCGGTTCCCTGGTTGATATACAGACGTCGTACCTGCTCAAGAACCAGTTGCATGCGACGGCAACGCAGATCTCGATATTCCGGCTGGTGACGGGCATACCAGTGTACGTTGCGTTCGTTTTTGGTCTCGCGCGCGACCAATGGAACCCACTGGGATTGCGGGATCGCGGCTTCTTCCTGATTTTCGCTCCGGTGACCGCGGCGGCGTTCATCTGGATGGCGTTTTCAGGTTTCTCATACGCGGGACTGCTTATCGGGATGCTGCTGGCAATGCTGTCGTCCCGATTTATCGCCGCAGCCTATCAGGGGTTGATCGCTCTGGTGGGCCAGGAGAAGTTCATGTCCGGGCGCCTGAGCGCTCTGTTGAACGTGGTCGGCTCCGTCCCGGTTGTTGCGGGAGCGTTCGCCTCCGGGTACATCTCCGATCATCTTGCCGCGAAAGAAGCCTTCCTCCTGGTGGCGATGTTCGCCTTATTGATTGCCGTGTTGGGGCTCTGGAATCCCGTTTTCGTCTTCGGCCATATCTACGAGAAGCCGCAAGCCAGGGGTACAGATCTCGTTGGGAATGTCAGGCGGCTGGTGAAGCATAGGGCCGTTTATCCAGCGGTTCTCATCTGCTTTCTGTGGAACTTTGCGCCAGGAGCGGCCACGCCGCTGCAGTTCTATCTGAGCAATGAGCTGCATGCATCGGATTCCATTTACTCGTACTACAACGGGATCTTTGCCGCCGCGTTCATCCCGACATTCTTGCTGTATGGCTTTCTGTGCAAGCAGGTATCGCTGAACAAGCTGCTGTGGTGGGGAACGATCGTCGCAGTGCCGCAGATGATTCCGCTGGCATTCATTCACTCAGCCAATCTCGCCCTTGTCTTGGCGGCACCGATAGGGCTGATGGGCGGTGTAGCCACGGCAGCATACTTCGATCTCGCGATGCGGTCCTGTCCGCCGGGCCTGCAAGGAACCTTGATGATGCTGGTGGATGGCGTTCTCGCGCTTTCGGCGCGTGCCGGCGATCTCCTGGGCTCGTGGATCTATAACAGCAGCCCAACGCACGGCTTCACGTATTGTGTGATCGCGACTACCGCGGTGTACGCACTGATCCTGCTTTTGATCCCGCTGACGCCAAAAGCACTGATTGCTACCAGGGATGGCGAACCAGGCCCGGCGGTCCAAGCGCTGGCGGGCGAGGAGGCGGGCACACCCTAGTAATGTATGGTGGCCGGGCTCTGGATGCCGGCGTTCTCGTCAACGACATACGCTTCGATTCCTGCGCTGCCGCCATTCCACCAGTTTGTCATATCAAAGACAGTCTCGTCGTCCAGCCGCTGGACATGGACGCCGTAGATGGTTAGCGGCTTGCCGGGCGCGCAGACCGCGGGCGATGTCAGTGGCCTCAGGAAGTGAACAGCGCTGGGCGATGTCGTGGATAGGTTGGTGACGCGCTGTGCAACGAAACGGCCCGAGATCTTCTGAATCTGCAACGCTGTCTCGACGTCCAGGCCAATCCCTCGGGCGGCCGACGGGTTCTTCAGGACGCCGCCCTCGCAGCCAGAACCGGACCATGGCGCAATGCTTCTTGACAGGAACGTGACCAGCCTGCCCATGCGATCGCGCGAGTCGAAGTGCGGATCGACGAAGGTATCGTCCAATGCCGTAGCGTTCAGGAAACTGGGGCCGGAAAACCCTTTCGGGTCAAATGTCATGTACTTGTTGTACGGATCGCTCAGCGCCTGCGGCGATGTGACCGTCCCCTCGATGGCCGAGAAAACGAACTGCCCCAGGACGTTGGCCCCGGCGCTGGTGCCGCCAACAGGAACGTTCTGCTGCATGAGCGCGGCGATGGTGGTGTTGAGCTTCGTGCCTTTCCAGAACTTGATGTAGTTGCTCTGATCGCCGCCCGCAATCCACAACGCGTTCGCGCTGCCGACAACGGCATTGACAAACGGGTCATTCGCCGCAGCGGTGTCGGTAATGACCAGCGTTTCCGCGGCAGTCAGGCCGAGGTACGCGCCACCGACATACCCGTCCACTGCGGGGATATCGGTCGCGTTCTTCTTGTTGCTGTAATAGAAGTAAGGGTCGTAAGCGTCGGTACCGGTCGCGCGAATCACGACCATGCGGCCGCCCGTAGCTTTCGTAATGCCCGCCTGCTGAATCATCCAGCGATACGCGCCATCGACATCAGGCCCGCCACCCATGATGACCACCGGCTGTACCGCCTGTGGCTGAGGTGAGGGGAGGGTCTGCACAGGCATCGGATCACCAGTCTTGAAGTACTGTGTACCGGTTACGAAGTAGCTGTAGGAGGGGGTAGTCTTGTCACCTGCGAACGCAGGGGGAATCAGCACCCCGAGTACCACGCTGATACAGGCGACCGCGTAGTACGCCACCACCATGCAACGCTGTGTGAACTGCGAAATGGATTCCATGACGTGACACCCCCTGCCGCGATCTTCTTTGTACAACTCGTTGACGACAGAAAAGCAACGCGCCAGATCCCTGGAAGGGCTGGCACATGTCACGTCACCAGGCAAAAGCTCCCGGCCGCTATTCCAAGCACGAGGACGTGCAGGCGTTCCGTTATAGATGCTGGCGCACAAAAACTCCAGCCAACCCTGGCCGCTGCAGAAGATGCAGTGAGGCAGAAACGACCACCAGCAACAAAGCTCGTATCGCGGCCAGCTTCCAAAGGTCACTACTGGCAGCGCTCACGCATGCCGGATCGCCATGAGAGCAAGGGTGCCACGGCAATCGGAAAGGTCTGTTCGCTTGCGTACGCTGGCGTTGTGCTGCTTGCCAGCGCAGCCGCAAAAGGCTAACGGTCTGCCAGCCTCATGCCAGCTTGTGTAGCCGGCCTCGGCGATGTGACACAGCGCTCAGTCAGCGCACCGTTGAATGAACTGCGTCATGGCAGGGAGGATGGATTGCCGGAAACGCTGGCCTGCGAAGGTGCCGTAATGACCCACGCCGTCAACGACCAGGTGTTCCTTCCGGTCGGCGGCAAGGCCTGCGCAGAGCGCGTGAGCCGCTTCGGTCTGGCCGCGGCCGGTAATGTCATCGTCGCTGCCTTCGATGGTCAGCAATGAAACGTTCCTAATGGCCTCGGGGTAGACACGGCGCTGGCCGACTTCCATGCAGCCGCGGCACAGGTGATGCTCCAGGAAAACCTTCTGGATGGTTTCCAGGTAGTACTCGGCCGGCACGTCGAGCACGGCGTTGTACTCGTCATAGAACTTGCGGTGCCTGGCTGCTTCGCTCTGCCTGCCATCGACCAGGTGGCGGTAAAAGTCGAGGTGTGCACCGGCATGCTGTGCGACGTTCATCGATACGAAGCCTGCAAGCTGGAGGAAGCCCGGATACACCCGGCGCCCGTTTCCCGGGTAGCCGGCGGGCACCCGTTCGATGACGTTGGCCTCGAACCACGCCAGCGAATATTGCTGCGCGAACTGGTCGACCGCCGTCGGGCTGACGCGGGTGTCGATCGGCGCGGCGATCAGGGTCATGGAGCGGGGCTGCATCTGCTCGTTGTCTTCGGCCATCTGGGCGACCGCGCAAAGCACCGGGACCCCGGGCTGGCAAACCGCCACGATATGGGTACCCGCGCCGAGGTATCGCAAGAACTTTTTCAGGTAATCGACATAGCCGCCGAGATCAAAGTGCCCGGCGTTGAGCGGCACCAGGCGCGCATCGGCCCAGTCGGTGATGTAGACATCATGCCCGGGCAGCAATGCCTCGACCGTCGGGCGCAGCAGGGTGGAGTAGTGGCCGGAGAGCGGCGCCACCAACAACACCCGCGGGCCAGGACTGGACATGTCCTTCCTGAAATGCAGCAGCCGGCAGAAGGGCTCCTCGATGAGCACTGTCTCGGTGACGGCCACCCGTTGCCCGCGTACGAAGACCTCGTCGATCTCAAAGCGAGGTTTCCCGTAGGCCTTGGTCAGCCGGGTGAACAACTCAAGCGCGGCGTCGGCCTCGCGCAGCCCCGGAAGCCAGGCGACCGACTCGCCCCAGAAATTGACTGCACGATAACCTGCCTCGATCATCGCCCCGAGCGGGCCAAGGGACTGCAGCGTGAGTTCCCGCAGAGCATAGAGCGCCATGGCGATTCCCGCCTCTTGAATAGGGTTGGTGTGTTGTTCTGGCGCAGGGGCCGGCAAACCGGGCGCCGCGCAATGCGGGCTTCAGCGCAGATGGCGCGCCCGACAGCCGCACGGCCGGCTTCGTGCAAGGTGGGCGGGCGGGCGACAGGTTTCTGCCGCGGGTACCTCAGTGGGAAGGTGGCGCTGGTGCACCGGGAAGTGCTGCGCGCGGCTCAGGTGCCGTCGATGTCGAATGGACTGGCTGCGGGAAGCACCGGTGTTGCCGTGGCGGCCGTTGCGGCCGGACAGATGCGCGCGGCCCAGGTCGCACGCGAATCGGCTGGAATGCTGCATGATGCCCCCCCACTACTCAAGCCACCAGCATTTGCGTCGCAATGCCAGCGGAACAGCTGCAAATCAAGTTACGCTATTTACATTCAGTAACATATTCGATCTAACCCTATTGCAACGCTTTGCATACGTCCTTGGCAACGAAGGAGCGCTGGCGAGGTCGTTCGATGCGAATGTGGCCTTATATGCTGGCGATATGTGATCCTATATTGCCAGCAAGGCGGACCTAGCCGGGCCGTCTGCCAGGCTATTTGTAAATTTTTGCAAGTTGCGTTCGGATAAAACGCAAGGCAGGCGGATGTCGTTGACCCGCCCCGTCCGCTTCCTCGCTGTCACGCTACCCGGCCAATGAGCGGAATCACGCCAAAGGCAACAGTGGCCAGCATCATGACCACCGCCGCCGACAGCGCCCAGAGCAGCGTATAGCGCTGGTGATCGCCAAATTCGACCTCGGCCAGGCCGACCAGCAGGTAGGTCGACGCGACCAGGGGACTCAGCAGGTGAACCTGCTGCCCGATCAGCGAGGCGCGTCCGATCTCCGCCGCGCCGATGCCATAGACGGCGGCGGCCTTGGCCAGGATCGGCAGGATGCCGAAGTAGAACGCGTCGTTCGAGATAAAGAACGTGAACGGAATGCTCAGCACCCCGGTCACCAGGGCCATGTACGGACCCATCCAGTCCGGCACGGCGCTGATGACGCTGTTGGCGATGGCGTCGACCATCTTGGTGCCCGACAGGATCCCGACGAAGATGCCGGCGGCGAAAATCAGCGACACGACCGGCACGACGTTGGCGGCATGCGCGCCGATGCGCTCCTTCTGCTCGTGCAGGCTCGGGTAGTTGACCATCAGCGCGATGGCGGATGCGATGATGAACAGCGCAGGCAGCGGCAAGGTGCCGAGAATCAGCAGCACCATCAGGCCGATGGTCAGCAGGAAGTTGAACCACAGCAGCTTCGGCCTGGCGATCTGCGGATCGCCGGCGGCAGCCTCCGTCATGGCATGGCCGTCAGCGCCGGCCCCGGTGCGCATCAGTGCAATGCTGCCAAGCCGGTTGCGTTCGCGGCGGCCGAGCAGGAATGCCACGAACAGGCCCCACATGCCGGTGACAATCATCGGCAGGATCATCGGCACGAACAGCGACCCCACGTCCACGCCCAGCGCGCTGGCGGCACGCGCGGTCGGGCCACCCCAGGGCAGGATGTTCATCAGTCCGCCCGCCATCATGATCACGCAGGCCAGCACCAGCCGGCTGATGCCCAGGCGCTTGTAGAGCGGGAGCATCGCGGCGCAGGTGATCATATAGGTGGTGGAGCCGTCGCCGTCGAGCGACACCAGCGCGGCCAGCACAAAGGTGCCCATGATGATCTTGACCGGGTCGCCGCCCACGATTTTCAGGATCACCCGCACCACCGGATCGAACAGCCCGGCATCGATCATCAGGCCGAAAAACAGGATGGCGAACATCAGCATCACGCCGGTCGGCGCCAGCTTCTTGACGCCGTCCAGCATCATCGGGCCGAGTTCCGGGCCGAAACCGCCGATCGCGCCGAACGCAATCGGAACGAGGATCAGCGCCACCATGGCGGAGAGCCGCTTGGTCATGATCAGTGCCATGAACACGATCACCATCGAATAGGCAAGCAGGGTCAACATCGTCTTCTGTATCTCTTTGCCGCCAAGGCCGCGCGGGGCGCCTGGGCGGGTGTGTGTACGTCCGTCTGGCGCACGAGGTTCAGGGCGAGGTCATCCCCCCGGGGCACGGATGGGCCGCGCCGGGTATGGAATGACCGCGGAGGGTGGCAGTCTTGAACGCTGGCCCGTACGGGCCGCCGCGGCAAGACTTGTCGCGCCCGGCAGGTGCCGCGCGCTGCCGGGGCGTGGATCAGCCGGCGGAAACGATGCGTTTCACTACCGCGTCCGCAAACTGCAGCGTGGAGGCCGTGCCGTGCAGGTCGCCGGTCTTCACCTGGTCCTGGCCGAGGGTCAGCTCGATGGCCGAGCGCAGGCGCGCGGCCAGGTCCTGGCGGCCCACGTGGTCGAGCATCAGGCCGGCGGCCAGCATCAGCGAAATCGGATTGGCAATGCCCTTGCCGGCGATGTCGGGCGCGGAGCCATGCACCGCCTCGAAGATCGCAGCATCGTCGCCGATGTTGGCGCCGGGTGCCATGCCAAGCCCGCCTACCAGGCCGGCGATCTGGTCTGACAGGATGTCGCCGAACAGGTTGGTACAGAGCAGCATGTCGAAGCGCCACGGGTTGAGCACCAGCTGCATGGCGCAGGCGTCGACAATGATGTCGTCCATGTCCACGCGGCCGGCATAGTCCTGGGCGACTTCACGCGCCGCTTCCAGGAAGATGCCGGTGAGCGCCTTCAGGATATTGGCCTTGTGCACCACCGTAATCTTCTTGCGGCCGTTCCTGACGGCGTAGTCGAAGGCGAAGCGGGCAATGCGCCGGCAGGCGTCACGCGTGTTGGTGCCGGTGGACACCGCTACCGCATGCGGGTCGTCGCCAACCGGGATGTAGTAGTCATGGGCCACATAGAAGCCGCCGACGTTCTCGCGCACCAGCACCAGGTCGATATTCTCGAAGCGGCCCGGCACCAGGGTGCGGGCCGGGCGCACATTGGCATAGAGGTTGAAGGCTTCGCGCAGGCGCACATTGACCGAGCGGAAGCCACCGCCCACCGGCGTGGTCAGCGGCCCCTTCAGGGCCAGGCCGGTGCGGCGGATGCTGTCCAGCGTGTCTTCCGGCATGGGATCGCCGCTGTACTCGACGCCGGCCATCCCCGCCCGCCGGATATCCCAGGCAAACGGCGCGCCAAGCGCATCCAGCACGCGGACGGTGGCGTCCACGACTTCGGGACCGATTCCGTCGCCGGGGATCAGCGTGGCCGGGATCTGTTCGCGTGCACCGTTTTCCATTTGCGTTCCTGTCGTGAAGTAAGCGTTTCGCTGGCCGGCCAAGGCGCCGGGCCAGGGAGGCTGTGTTTCTCGTCCCTGGGGGCGTCGGTCGAGGATTCGGGCGTTTGCCGCCGGTCCCGCTGACCAGGGGCCCGATTCTAGGCGGGGAAGGCTGTCAGGAAACTGTCAATGTGCCGGCTATGTCATTGGGGTTTACACGGGGGCGGCGAACTCTGCTGACGGAGCGCGGCTGACGCATCGGGGCCGGTGACAGTGAAATCGTCGCGGGTGCAGTGCGCCAGGATTGGCCGCGACGATGAACGTGCGCTGAGGCCCGGAAGCCGCGCTAAGCGGGCAGGCGTGCCGCCTTGAATTGCTTCCAGAGGCGGCGCAGCGGCGCCTTGTCAACGCTGACGCAGCTTGCGAAATAGCCGCGCGCATAGCCACAGCCAATCGCAAGTTGCTGCCGCTCTGTCCCCAGGCGCAGCAGCAATCCCTCTGCAACCGCCATATCATTGCGCCATCCCAGGTCATCCTGCAGGCGCGACAGTTGCCGTCGATAGCGGCTCACCTTATTCGCGGCAAACAAGGATTCAAAGAACTCGGTCGCATAGCGCAGCTTCTTTGCGGCGATACGCGCACGATGGCGCCGCTGCTCATCGAGCTTTGCCATGCCCCGCCCCCGCTTGAGCAGCCTGCGTTGCCGCCTGCGCAACGTGGTCAGCGCGAAGTCCCTGGCGGATCCGGTGAGTGTCGCGCGCTGCGCCTCGTCAAGGCCATGGCGCCAGTCCGCGCTGCCCAGCCAATGGCTCAGCGTCAGGATCAGCCGGGTGTGACGATCGGAATTCACAGCCTCGGCCGCGCGTTGGCGGGCATCGGCTGCGACTGCCTTTGCCGCGGCAAGCACGGCGCCCGCGCCCACGTCCTCCGGCGCGCCATCGAATGCGTCAGGCAAGGTGGTGCTGGCAAGCACTTCCCAGTCACGTGCGGGGCCCAGTTCATCGGCAATCCATTTGAGTTCCGATTGCAGTGCCGGCGGGCAGGCAATCAGCGGCTCAAAGATGTCAAGCGCGGACCGCAGGCGACGCAGGCCCACACGCATCTGGTGCACGCATTCCGGATTGGAGCCGTTGACCACGCCGCGTTCGTTCCCCGAGATTTGCGCCAGGCAGTTCCGGGCAATGCACTCAAACACGGCTTCAGCCGACCCGGCGTCGGCCAGTCGGAGAGGCTCCGCGCGTACCGCTTCATTGGCCTCGTCAGCGACCAGCGCATAACCACGGTCGCCTTTGCTGGCGCGGCTCAGGCGCATTGGCACGGCGTCGAGCAGCCGCAGGGCAAACGCTGACAGATGGGCCGGCTCCCCGGCCTGGATCTCCATTTCAAGCTCGCGGATCGGCTCCGTGACATCGTTGGCGCGGACAACGCCGCGATCGACAGCGAGTTCGACCTCGTCGCCCTGTGGCAAGCGCAACAGCAGGACCGTGCGCCGGACATCCGTGATGAAGATCGGCTTCAGGCGTTCTGCCAGGTCGCCTTCACGGAGCAGCGTCCCCAACGTAGTGCCCTCGGGCAGTTTGTCTCGCAGTGCAACAAGATCTGGCGTATTTCCGGGAACCGCCGACTCAAACTCATCGCGCTCGTAAAGCGCCCCATGCTGCGTGCCCCAGGTCTTCAACGTCTGCACAAAATGTTCACCCGCTTGCCGCACGCGCAGCGATGCGTGCATACGCCGGAAAGCAAGATCCGATGTATCGAAATACGTGCTCACGAGCCTGTCTTCATGCGGCGGCTCCACACAGCAGGACGACACCAGGGGTAAGCCGATCAGCCCTTCGGCCTGGTCCTGCAGCAACTCGAGCTTGAGTTCGCGTTCCATTTATCCGAGCGTTGCCGTGCCCTCGAATTTTGCGAATACCCTGGCCTGGACTGCGTTCATCACTGCAAGGATCTCGTCATTGGCGGGGCCGCTGGTCGTCACGCCGGTGGCGTTCTTCGGCTTCGAGCCGGGCGGGTCGAAGACAAAGAGCGTATCGAATTTTCCGGCCGACGCTTTCTTCAGGCGCCGGTTAAGTGCTTTCAGGTATCGCTTCTTGTCAGTCTTTGACATAGGTTCCAAGGTCATCCGCGGTGGTAGTAACGACCCAGTCATTGAACTACCCGCTTAGTGAATTCACTGCTTCACAAGCAGCACTGCTAGTGCGACTGGCTTCCATTCGACTCCCCGCCTGCGAAGGGGGTTTCGTGCTCCCGCAACTTCTGCAGCGATCGGGTCAGCCTGGCGCCATACTTGCGGTCCGCGGCCAGCAGCAGGCCCTCTATGCCGTTTTCCAGCCCCGCAAGCTCGCGGTCGCCCGGCAGCCTGGTCGCTTTCATCTCCTGCAATTCGTTGGCAATACGCTTCCCCAGCTTGCGCACAAACTCCGGGTCAAGGTGACCTTGCGCTGCAGCACCTCCAATGTGCTCGATCAAGCGCTTCAGACCTTCCGGGGTGGTCTCGGTCGCAGATGGCATTTCGTTTGTCATTGGCAGCTCCAATGGGCGCGTAAAATCATTCTAGGTATCGGATGCTCATAAGATGGTACGTATTTCGCGAGCGCAGTGCGATCAGATTCGCCTCGATATGCGTGATACGCCAGCTAGAATCTGGAAGGATTCCCCCGCACCAGCACTCAGATCATGAAACCCAAATCCGATCCCATGCAGAATGCGCCGCCGATGGTTGCGGGGGAGGGGCGCCTCGGCACCCCGGTCGACCCGGATGGCCTGCTGAATGGCAATGAGCTCTATATCAACCGCGAACTCAGCCAGCTGGAGTTCTTCGGCCGCGTGCTGCAGCAGGCCGCTGATCCCGCGGTGCCCCTGCTGGAGCGCCTGCGTGCCCTGTGTACCTTCAGCAGCAATCTGGATGAGTTCTACGAAATCCGCGTGGCAGGCCTGAAGGAGCAGTGCTTGCTTCAGTCTCCGGTGGCCGGCCCGGACGGGCTGACGCCGCAGGCGGTCTATGCCAGGGTCAACCAACGGGTCCGGGAGCTGGTCGATCAGCAGTACTGCCTGTTCAATGACATGCTGATTCCGGCCATGGCCGAGCAGCAGATCCGCTTCTTGCGGCGGCCCTCGTGGAACCCTGCGCAGGCGCAATGGATCCGGGAGTTCTTCTTCGCCGAACTGATGCCAGTCCTGACACCGATCGGGCTGGACCCGGCGCATCCGTTTCCACGGGTTCTTAACAAGAGCCTGAACTTCGCCGTTGAGCTCGAGGGCAAGGATGCGTTCGGGCGCAACTCCGGCTATGCAATCGTGCAGGCGCCACGAGCGCTGCCGCGGGTTATCGCATTGCCACCGGACATTGCCGGATGCGAGCATGGCTTTGTTTTCCTTTCCTCCATCCTGCATGCCCACGTCGGCGAGCTGTTCAGTGGCATGACGGTGCGAGGCTGCTACCAGTTCCGCGTGACCCGCAACAGCGAGCTGTTCGTGGACGAGGAAGAGGTCAAGAACCTGCGCGAGGCGCTGCAAGGCGAGCTGCCGCACCGTCATTATGGTGATGCGGTCCGGCTGGAGGTGGCTGATAACTGCACGCCGGCAATGACTGCGTTCCTGCAGCAGCAATTCGGCCTGGCGGCAAGCGAGGTGTTCTCCGTCAACGGACCGGTCAACCTGGTTCGCCTGATGCAGGTGCCAGATCAAGTGGACCGGCCGGAACTGAAGTACCTGCCTTTCCGGGCCGGCCTGCCGAAGGTGCTGCACGAGCATTCCGATATCTTCCGCGCCATTCGCGAGGGCGACATCCTGCTGCATCACCCGTTCCAGTCGTTCACACCGGTGGTGGACTTTGTCAGGCAGGCGGCACAGGACCCCGATGTAGTGGCAATCAGCCAGACTGTGTACCGGGCCGGGCACGACTCGGTCCTGCTCTCGGCACTTATCGAGGCCGCGCGCAACGGCAAGGAAGTCACCGTCGTGGTGGAACTGCTGGCCCGCTTCGATGAAGAGGCCAATATCGGCTGGGCTACGCAACTGGAGGAAGTCGGCGCGCATGTCATCTATGGGGTAGTCGGTTTCAAGGCGCACGCCAAGATGGTCATGGTATTGCGACGCGAGGGTGGGAAGCTCCGGCGCTATGTGCATCTCGGAACCGGGAACTATCACCACCAGACCACGCGCACCTATACGGATTTTGGATTGCTCACATGCAATGAGCCGCTGACGCAGGACGTGGCGCAAGTGTTCAGCCAGCTGACGGGCCGTGGCCAGACCCATTGCATGACCTATATCTGGCAATCGCCCTTTACGATGAAGAAAGCGTTGCTTGAGGCGATCCGGAGCGAAGCCGGGCACGCCAAGGCCGGCCGCAAGGGATGGATCATTGTCAAGATGAATGCATTGCTGGAGCCTGACCTGATTCAGGCGCTGTACGATGCCTCACGTGACGGTGTCCGCATCGATCTGATTATCCGAGGCGCCTGTGCGCTGCGTCCCGGCGTTGCCGGCTTGTCGGAGAACATTGAGGTGAAATCGGTCATGGGCCGGTTTCTCGAACACTCGCGCATCTTTTATTTCCACGATGGCGGGGCGGAAAAGGTCATGCTATCCAGCGGTGAATGGATGGAACGAAGCTTGTCCCGGCGCATCGAGATTTGCTTTCCCATCCTCGATGCCAGGTTGAAGGAACGCGTCATCGCGGAAGGGCTGAAACCGTACCTGGCAGACCGGCGTGACACCTGGCAGATGGCGCCGGACGGAAAATACGAGCGTCAGGCCTCGCGTGACGGCGAGGGCGTGCAAAATATCCTGCTGTCGGCGTTGACGTGATCGCTGCATAAGGGCGCCGCGCCGGCGTGATCGTGCCTTTGCTCAACTGAGATCGTCCTGGATCGTCCTGGCTCGGCCGGTGGCCTGCTTTCAGCATTAATTTGATGTGGCCCATGACGTTTCATTTGCTATACATACTTTTTCCGGTCGCTCTGGCGGCCTGTCTACTACTTCCTCGGTAAGCCATTCAGCTCGCCCCGGCATTCCACTTCAGTGGGGATTGACCGCATTTTTCGGGGCGCCGGATACCCGTGTCCGCAGTGCCTGCCGGAGCCTCCGGAAACTACTCACCATGGCTGGCAATGCCTTGTCCTGCAAGGCTTCACGGGAATCCCGCAGCCCCGCGGCGACGGTACCCGTGACTAGTCCCGTGCGC
Source organism: Cupriavidus sp. UYPR2.512 (assembly GCF_000379565.1). Classification (NCBI taxonomy): domain Bacteria; kingdom Pseudomonadati; phylum Pseudomonadota; class Betaproteobacteria; order Burkholderiales; family Burkholderiaceae; genus Cupriavidus; species Cupriavidus sp. UYPR2.512. The sequence goes on from NZ_KB902854.1 coordinate 114,937, forward strand.
TCCGACATTATCCTGCGCACCGGTGGCGCGGCGCCTTTTCATCCGCGCCGCGGGACGCCATTCCGCATTACCGCGGCTCGTCCATAGGGCCGATTTTCCATTCCGATTCCGCCAGCTAGATTGACCTCATCGTTGGCGCTGCCAAAGCCATCGAATTTTTTGCTTGATCAAAAGGCAAAGGAAAGGGGGTCCATCCATGAAACGCATCCACATGAAGCTGGCGGCCTTGCCGCTCGCCTGTCTCGTCATCACGGTCGCAGGTTGCGGGGGAGGCGGGGGCGACTCGACGTCTACCACTGCCGCCACCACAGCACCAGGCACCGGAACGTCAACGTCAACGTCAACGCCAACGTCACCCGCGTCACCTACGTCGCCAACAACGCAGACCGCGGCCAGCAGCAGCGCCATGCTGTCGGGTACTACCGATCCCGGGCCCGAGATCGGTAAAGACGGGGACTTTTACCTGAATACCGTGACCTGGATGTTGTTCGGGCCCAAGGCAAACGGCGTGTGGCCGGCAGGGGTTTCGGTGGCTGGTACCGGCAATACCGGGGCGGCCGGGAACACCATCCTGTCCGGCTCGGTCGATCCGACCGACAGCGTCGGCAACAATGGTGACTACTACATCAATACCTCCACCTCGACCCTGTTCGGGCCCAAGGCGAACGGCACGTGGCCGCCGGGCGTCCAGATGGGTGGCGGCACCGGGTCGGGCACCGGCGGCGGCGTCGTGCTGACGGGCGCGGGGGCGCCAGCCAACAGTGTCGGCAACAATGGCGACTACTACCTCGACACCAACACCTGGACGCTGTACGGGCCCAAGGCCAATGACGTGTGGCCGGCAGGGGTCACGCTGGTCACACAGCCGGGCGGCAGCGGCGGCACCGGCGGCACCGGTGGCGGCACTGCAGGCAATGGCGGTCACATCCTGTACGGCAGCGGTGCGCCGACCGACGACATCGGCGTCGATGGCGACTTCTATTTCGACACCACGACCTCGACACTGTACGGTCCCAAGGCGGGCGGCAAGTGGCCGACCTCGGGCGTGACCATGGGGACAGGCACCGTCTACAACGGCAACTTCAACGTGCCAGACACGCTCAGCCGCGGCAGCTATGCCATGACCGGCGCCGGCGGGGCGGTGCCGTTGCCGACTGACTTCGGCGTCGTGATTCCCTACGATTGCACCCGTGTCACGCTTACTGCCACCACACTCGGCAAGGTGCAGGGAACGCTGGACATTTCGGTGTACAAGGTGACCGGGTCCGGCGCTTCAGCGACCATCACGCCCCTCAAGGATCTGAGCTGCAAAGTCACCAACGGCCTGCAGAACTGCAGTGAGGAGGCGCCGGCCGGTATCGTCAACCACAACGACAAGCTGCAGGTACAGGTCGACAACAACCAGGCCACCGATTGGGGAGGCCTCGCCGTCAACCTCGCCTGCGTGAAGTAGGCACGTTGGATGGCGGCGCGCGTCTGGGCCGGGGGGCAGACGCGCGCCTGAGCGGAGGCAGGGCAAATTGTCCTGCCTCCTTTTATTTGGTTCTTATATGAACGCGCCTCGTCTTCGCCGATTAGCGGGGATTGATTTTTTGCTTTGGCACTGCGGGCGGTTGTCGTGCTTGACGGGTGTGGTCTGTTTCGCCGGCGTAGCCGGCGACCTACTTCTTGTCCGAGCGACAAGAAGTAGGCAAGAAACGCGTCGCCTGAGCGGCTGGCAATCCATTCCACGGCGTTGGTAGTTCGCACGGCAGTGCTTGCCGTTCGATGTGGTTGCCCGTTCGAGCCTGCTACGCCATGTGAGTCAGGGACAGTGCCTGCGTTAACCCACTATTGAACGATCCCCATGCAGGGCGTAGGCCGCCTGCTGCAAACGGCATCGCGGGGACGCCTGCGGCTGCTGCGCAGGCTCAAAATGCGCTGATGGTCATTGGGCGCTTGCGCGGAGCGCAGCCGAAGGCGTTGATGCGATAGCGCTGGAGAGCGCGGGCCGCCGCCCGACTTGGGGATCGTTCAAAAACCGGTTATCGCAGGCACTGGCCCACACTCGCATGGCGTTAGCAGGCTCGAACGGGCACCCACGTTTAAAGGAAACCGAAGTCGCCCGTATGACCAGAAGCGGTGAATGGATAGCCAGCCGCTCAGGCGACGCGTTTCTTGCTTCTTCTTGTCGCTTGGACAAGAAGAAGTCGCCGGCTACGCCGGCGAAACAGCCACGCCCGTCAAGCGCGACACCTAACCGCAGTGCCAAAGCCCAAAACCCGCAGTTCGGGTGCATCGCCAACGTCCTGATGCTTCATCAGAGCCGCGCGTATCCGGCCGGACACTGACTAGCCGCCAGCGCGGGCCACAACTTCAGCCGGCAGCCTGCGCCGCAGGCATAGAACCCTGAACGTCGAGGCAAGCAGCCACTCCCAACGGCGTCGCCATGATGTCCGCATCGCGTCGCCGGGCCCCAGGCACGGCTGTGCCGGCTCCGTATCGGCTGGCACGTCCGCATGCAGCGTGGGCTGCGCGAAGATGGCGTGCCCGCTGTACTGGGCCAGCAGTTCCTCGCGGCTGACTTCCTGCACCCCGCCGCCCCAACCTGGCAGAGCGACGAGAAACCGTCCGTGCTCGCAGCGCTGCAGCAGTACGCACGGCCTGTTCTGGTCCAGCAACAGGATGGCCGGTATCGAGGTATCCGCGATAGCGTCGAGGTCGCGCTCCGCCAGCCGGGTCGACAAGCCGGCGCGCGCCGCCGCGGCGCATAGCAGCGGCAACGTCAGGGCCTGCCCGTCCAGCGGCAGCCCTTCCAGCAGGACCGCTGAAGGCACCGTCCGTTGCAAGGCCCGGTTCAGCAACAGCAGGCAGCCCAGCATCGGATCGTCCGCAGCCGTGGGCCGGCTCATTGCGGCAGGAGGCTCCCGCCGGCCCGCAATGAAATACAGGCCGGAAGAGCCGGGATGCACAGCGGGCGTTGTGCTGGGTTGTTGTGTGCGCCGCGGTGGCGCTGATTCAGCTTCAATGTCTTTTGCTGGCGCCTCGCATAGTGCAAGGTCAGCCGACGCATCTCGCCCGCGCGGACTCCGTTCACCCATGATTCCCCCCGGTTTCAGTGGTGTGAGCTCTACTGTGAGGGTAGTGCACCAGGCTGCGCGAGCCCATCATGCAAACAGGCTAGTGCAGCCGCGGCAAGGCTGATTCAGGATTGATACGCCCGGGGCATGCCTGTTCCCTGGCGTGGACCGGCCGGCCCTCTCAACGCCGCTGCGCCAGCCAGATCCCCGCCGCGATCGCGGCCAGCCCCGCTGCGTGGTACCAGCGGGGCCAGTCGCCCAGCAGCAGCGTGGACAGCAGGGCAGCGAATACCGGTGTCAGCGTGATAAAGAACACCGGTAACTGAGCCCCCGCGCGGGCGATGGCGCGGTCCCAGGCAAAGTAGGCGAGCAGCGAAGGAATGGTCGCTACATAGAGCAGGATGGCCGCAACCTTGCCGCTCCATTGCAGGGGCTGATCCAGCGTCATCAGCTCCCATGCCGTCACGGGAGCGCTTGCCAGTACGCCGGTGACGATCTGCGCGAACAGCAGCACGGGCAGGGGCACGGCGGGGCGCTGTTTGCGCAGCAGCCAGGTATAGCCGCTCCAGGCGATGGTGGCGGCCAGCATGAACAGGTCGCCAGCGACCAGGTCCAGCTGGGCGAGCCGGCCCAGCTCGCCGCGTACCAGGACGAAGGTCACGCCTACCATGCACAGCAGCGCCCCGGCGACATGCCATGGCTTCACCCGTTCGCCAAAACAGATCGCGCCGATCACGATCAGAAACAGCGGCGTGGATGCGCCGATCAGCGTCACGTTGATCGGTGTCGAGGTGGTCAGCGCCAGGTACTGCAGGGCGTTATAGCTGGCGATCGAAAGCACGCCCAGAGCGGTGATTACGCCGGCGTGCCGGCGCAGTGCCGCGCGGTGCTCGATCACGCCGCGCCAGGCAAAGGGTGCCAGCAGCAGCCCGGCCAGAACCCAGCGCACAGAGTTCAGCGTGATGGGTGGCACCGTGCCGGCGGCCAGGCGGCCGACGATGGCATTGCCGGCCCAGCTCAGTGGCGGGAAGGTAAGCAGGAACAGCGTTGTCCAGTCGATGCGTCCAGTGGTGTTGCTGCTTGCGTGCATGGGGATGGGGCGCTTGTAAAAAGCGCATTATCCGCCATGAACGGCGCCGGGGCGCTTGGCGCCAAGATCCAGGGGGAATGTGTCATGGCCTTGCGCAGGCCATGACCGTAGTCATTGGTCAGGTGTCCCGAGCGCGCGGCTGATGCGCAACGCTCCCAGGGTGCCGATCACGCCAGACAGCAGGTAGAGGCTGACCGCCGCCAGGCCGAACAGCGATGACAAGCCCAGCGCCACCAGCGGCGCAAAGGCGGCGCCGAACAGCCAGCCGAAGTCGGTGGTCAGGGCGGCCCCGGTGTAGCGGAAACGGCGTTCGAAGTTTGACGTCACCACGCCCGCGGCCTGCCCGTACGACAGGCCCAGCAGGCCGAAGCCGACCAGGATGAAGGTGTCCTGGCCGGCGGCGCCGCCACCGAGCAGCCACGGCGTTGCCAGGCTGAAGATGCCGATCAGCACGGCCATTGCCGACAGCGTGGTGCGCCGGCCGATGCGGTCCGCGATCCAGCCGGATAGCAGCGTGCCGATAAACGCAATGAAGCCGCCCACGATCTGCACGGCCAGCACGTCAGAGATGTCCTGTGTGCGGTGCAGGATCACCCAGGAGAGCGGGAACACCGTGACAAGGTGGAACAGCGCATAGCTGGCCAGCGCTGCAAAGGCCCCCAGGAAGATGTTGAAGCCTTGCGCGTTCACCATCTGCAAGGTGCTGATCGGCTCCAGCTCGTCTTCTTCGAGCAGCTGCGTGTACTCATGGGTCACCACCAGGCGCAGCCGTGCAAACAGCGCCACGACGTTGATGGCGAAGGCCACATAGAACGGATAGCGCCAGCCCCATTCGATGAATTCAGGCGGGGTCAGGCTGGCATGCAGGAACAGGTACAGCGAACTGGCGATGATAAAGCCGGTGGGCGCGCCGAGCTGGCCCACCATCGCATACCAGCCGCGCTTGTTCTCCGGCGTGTTGAGCGCCAGCAGCGAGGGCAGCCCGTCCCACGACCCGCCGAACGCAATGCCCTGCAGGAAGCGGAACAGCGCCAGCAGGTAGATCGACGCGGCACCGATCGAGGCGTACGACGGCAGGAACGCAATCCCCACCGTGGCCGTGCCGAGCAGGAACAGGGACGCCGTCAGCTTGATGCCCCGGCCCCAGCGCCGCTGGATGCGCATGAACAGCGCGGTGCCGAACGGGCGCCCGATGAACGCAAACGAGAAGATCGTGAAACTGTAGAGCAGCCCGGCCAGCTCGCCCGCGAACGGAAAGTAGACCGCCGGGAAAACGAGCACGGAGGCAATGCCGTACACGAAGAAGTCGAAGTACTCCGAGGCTCGTCCGATCACCACCCCGGTGGCGATTTCGGCGGGTGCCACCTGGTGGTGGCCGGGCGCCGGAGGTGCAGTCGGCGATGCGCGATGCTGGTGGGTGAGGCTGGCCATCGTCAAGTCTCCTTCCTGGCAGGAGTGCTTCGATACCGCACATGGAGCCGACCCCGTTCAGATGAAATTGGCTCTTAAGTCTCGCACTCACAAGAATAGCGCCTAAACTGCCATAGAAAAACGAAAGGTGAGTTCACCGGCAGTTTGCCGATATTCCTCAGACGCCACTTCCGAGACTATGGGCCGCTTCGACGCTGTAGTGCCGCTAAGACGTGTGCAGGGAAGATTACTGCTTCGGTGTGCCGCCGCGGTCATGCTGGCGTGCCTGGCCGGTTGTAATGCCGTGCTGCTTGCGCCATCCGGAGACATGGCCGTGCGCCAGCGCGACCTGATCATCATCGCCACCTGCCTGATGTTGCTGATCATCGTTCCGGTGATCATCCTCACGCTGCTGTTTGCGTGGCGCTATCGGGAAAGCGCAACTGACGCGCCCTACAACCCCGACTGGGACCACTCCACGGTGCTTGAGCTGGCGATCTGGGCCGCGCCGCTGCTGATCATCATCGCGCTGGGCGCCGTGACCTGGGTCAGCACCCACCAGCTCGATCCCTACCGTCCGCTGACGCGGCTCGAACCAGGCCGGCCGGTGCCGGCGGACGTGAAGCCGCTGACGGTGGAGGTGGTGGCAATGGACTGGAAGTGGCTGTTCCTGTATCCCGAGCAGGGCATCGCCACCGTCAACGAGCTGGCTGCACCGGTCGGCCGTCCCATCGCCTTCCGCATCACCGCCACCTCGGTGATGAACGCATTCTTCGTCCCGTCGCTGGCCGGCATGGTCTACGCCATGCCCGGCATGGAAACCAAGCTGCATGCCGTGATCAACAAGTCCGGCGTGTATGAGGGCTTCTCCGCCAACTACAGCGGCGCGGGCTTCTCCCACATGCGTTTCAAGTTCCACGGGCTGTCGAACCAGGATTTCGAGCGCTGGATCCAGCAAGTCAAGTCGTCGGGCCAGGGGCTGTCAACGGACACGTACCTCAAGCTCGCGCAGCCCAGCGAGCGCGAAGCGGTGCAACGCTATGCCAACGTGGCGCCAGGCCTCTACGACCTGATCCTGAACCGTTGCGTGGGCGGCGGGCCGTGCATGGCAGACACCATGGCGCTTGACCGCAGCCGCGGAAAATTCGACCCGTCCGGCGCGGTCTGCACGGCGCGCAACACCCCGGCCACAGCACCCGTGTTCGCGCGCAATGACGGCCAGGTGCTGCTGCAGTAAGGCGCGGATCCGGATCTTCCCTTGCGGTACTGGCCAGCCCCATCGGCCATGGTTGGTTAATTCAGGCCCCAGGTGACAAACATGCCCGAGCGCTCGGAACTCGCCAATTTGATCTTCGGCCGTCTTTCGTGGGAGGCCGTCCCGCTGCATGAACCCATCCTGCTCGGCACCTTCCTCGTGGTGGTGCTCGGCGGGGGCGCATTGGTCGCGGCGCTCACCTATTACCGCCTCTGGGGCTACCTGTGGCGGGAATGGTTCACCAGCATCGACCACAAGAAGATCGGCATCATGTATGTGATCCTGGGCATCGTGATGCTGCTGCGCGGCTTTGCCGATGCGGTCATGATGCGCATCCAGCAGGCCGTCGCGTTCGGCGACAACCTTGGCTACCTGCCGCCGCACCACTACGACCAGATCTTTACCGCGCACGGCGTGATCATGATCTTCTTCGTGGCCATGCCGCTGGTCACGGGGTTGATGAACTTCGTCATGCCGCTGCAGATCGGCGCCCGCGACGTGGCCTTCCCGTTCCTGAACAACTTCAGCTTCTGGATGACCACGGGCGGTGCCATCCTGGTCATGATGTCGCTGTTCGTGGGCGAGTTCGCGCGCACCGGATGGCTGGCCTATCCGCCGTTGTCCGGCATCATCCACAGCCCTGATGTCGGCGTCGACTACTACATCTGGGCGCTGCAGGTAGCCGGGGTAGGGACCTTGCTCTCCGGCATCAACCTGCTTGTGACCATCGTCAAGATGCGGGCTCCCGGCATGACGCTGATGCGCATGCCGATCTTCACCTGGACCGCGCTGTGCACCAACGTGCTGATCATCGCCGCGTTCCCGGTGCTGACCGCGGCGCTGGCGCTGCTTGCCCTGGACCGCTACGCCGGCACCAACTTCTTCACCACCGAGCAGGGCGGCAGCGCCATGATGTACGTGAACCTGATCTGGATATGGGGCCATCCGGAGGTGTACATCCTTGTGCTTCCGGTCTTCGGGGTGTTCTCGGAAGTGGTCGCCACGTTCTGCCGCAAGCGCCTGTTCGGGTACGCGTCGATGGTCTACGCCACGGTGGTGATCACCGTGCTGTCGTACCTGGTCTGGTTGCACCATTTCTTCACGATGGGATCGGGCGCCAGCGTCAATTCGTTCTTCGGCATCACCACCATGATCATATCGATCCCGACCGGTGCCAAGATCTTCAACTGGCTGTTCACGATGTACCACGGCAAGATCCGCTTCGAGCCCCCGATGCTCTGGACGATCGGCTTCATGGTCACGTTCGTGATCGGCGGCATGACCGGCGTGCTGCTGGCGGTGCCGCCCGCTGACTTCTCCTTGCACAACAGCCTGTTCCTGATCGCGCATTTCCACAATGTGATCATCGGCGGCGTGCTGTTCGGCCTGATGGCAGGCATTACCTACTGGTTCCCGAAGGCATTTGGCTATCGCCTGGTCTCGTCCTGGGGCAAGGCATCGTTCTGGTTCTGGCTGGTCGGCTTCTACTTTGCGTTCATGCCGCTGTACTGGCTGGGGCTGCATGGCGTGACCCGGCGCATGAGCCATTTCGAGGACGCAACGTACCAGGTCTGGTTCCAGCTGGCTGCGTTCGGCGCCTTGCTGATCGCCATCGGCATTGCCTGCTTCCTGGTCCAGTTGGTGGTCAGCTTCATCCACCGCGAGGCGCTCCGCGACCTGACCGGCGATCCGTGGAACGGCCGCACGCTCGAATGGTCGACGTCATCCCCGCCGCCGCAGTACAACTTCGCCTTTACGCCGGTGGTGCACGACACCGACGCCTGGTGGCACATGAAGCAGAATGGCTACGCGCGGCCCCAGCAGGGCTTTATTCCGATCCACATGCCGAAGAACACCGCGGCCGGCATCGTGCTCGCAGGGTTCTCCACGCTCTGCGGCTTCGCGTTGATCTGGCACATCTGGTGGCTGGCGGCGGCATCGTTCGCGGCCACGATCATCGGCGCGATCATCCATACCTTCAACTACAAGCGCGACTACTACCTCCCTGCCGATCTGGTGGTCCAGACTGAAGCGGCGCGCACACAACGGATGGCAGGCCATGGCTGACACCACCTTTCCCAACCATGTGAGCGGCACCGCCGCCGCGGACACGGCCCCGCCGGGGGGCTACCAGTTCTACCTGCCCGAAGACCATCACCCGCAGAACGGGACGCTGCTGGGGTTCTGGCTTTACCTGATGAGCGACTGCCTGATATTCGCGTGCCTGTTCGCCGCGTATGGCGTGCTGGGCCGGGAGTATGCGGGGGGACCGAGCGGGGCAGAGCTGTTCGAGCTGCCGCTGGTGGCTCTGAACACCTCGTTCCTGCTGCTGTCGTCGATCACCTACGGCTTTGCCATGCTGCAGATGCAGCAGAACCGCCTCGCCGGCACCCAGATCTGGCTGGCCATCACGGGGGTCTTCGGCGCGGGGTTCCTGGCGGTCGAGCTTTTTGAGTTCGCGCACCTGGTCCATGAGGGCGCGGGGCCGCAGCGCAGTGCGTTTCTGACCTCCTTCTTCTCGCTCGTCGGCACCCACGGGCTGCACGTGACGTGCGGCATTATCTGGCTGATCGTGCTGATGACCCAGGTGGCGCAGCACGGGCTGATCACGGCCAACAAGCGCAGGCTGATGTGCCTGTCGATGTTCTGGCACTTTCTGGACGTCGTCTGGATCGGCGTCTTTACCTTCGTCTACCTGATGGGGGCGTTGCCATGAGCGCGCACGATCAAACGCTGGACAGCCACGGACACAGCCATGGACATGACGAGGAAGTGGGCCCGCACGCCACGCTGGGCGGCTATCTGACGGGCTTCGTGCTGTCCGTCTTCCTGACCGCCATCCCGTTCTGGCTGGTGATGGGAAAGGTGTTTGACAAGTCGTCCACCACCGCCATCGTCATCCTGCTGATCGGCGCCGTGCAGATCGTGGTGCACATGATCTACTTCCTGCACATGAACGCCAGGTCGGAGGGCGGCTGGAACATGCTGTCGCTGATGTTCACGCTGGTGCTGGTGGTGATCGCGCTGACGGGTTCGCTATGGGTGATGTTCCACCTGAACAGCAACATGATGCCGACCATGCAGCATGAGCGCACGACAGGCGCCGGCACGGCGATCGTGCCGCCCAGGACCAAGTAGGCACAGGCCGGCGCAGGCGGGAATGGGTTCCCCGCCTCATTCCCGTTCACGGAGCCTGACATGCGCGCAACGCGCCTTGTCGCGACCCTGTGCCTGGCGCTGCTTGCCGTGCCGGCTTGCGCGCAGCGGCTGGCCGTGAAGGTCGAGAACTTCAGCACGCCAGGCCCATGTGCGGAAGAAGACAATGTCTCGTTCGCCCTGTCCGCTGCCGCGGTTGGGAGGTTCCGGATTCAGGCATTGCATCCCCCCTACGTCAACGCCATCCGCATTGACAGCTCCGCGCCTGACTTCTCCGGGTGCAACTTCGGCAAGGCGCCTCACCCGACGGATCCCCGCCATGTCTTCGTGCCGCGCACGGTCACCCTCCTTGATGACGCCAACATTGCCATTGTCGGCATCACGTTCGCCAGCTTCTGGCGGCCACATCGGGTGCCGGTCACGGTAGCGGGCAGGGCCGATGCCGGCTTTCACCTGATCCAGGTGTTCCGGAAGTCCGGCCGGACGCGTACCGAGGTCCTGGTGCTCTATCCCGCCGATGGCTACTGGCGGGCGAAACCCTTGCCGGCCCGCCATCTGGGTGTCAATGCGTATGGCTCTTCGTTCCTGCTGGGGCCGATAGAGCAGGAAGGGCGCCCGGTGGTCAACATCGCGCAGATAGAAATCGAGCCGCAACCCTTGGTCTTCAGGCTGCATTTCACGTGCGGAGGCCAGGCAACGGTCACGATCACTGAAATCAGCGACATGCGCACGGCGCTCGATGTCCGGTTCCTGCCGGCGCATGACGCCAGACGTCCGTTTGCGATGCTGCGTTCCATGTATGTTGCCGACGACAATGCAGACGCGAGCGAGGTTACCTGGACCACCGGGCCGGCTGGTGAGGCCATCAGGAAGCCGGTGATGGCCGTCACTTCAATGCAGGCGACCGCGGTGCGATTCGGCCGCACTGTCCGGTCGCGTCACAACACCAGCGCCCCCGACTTGATGTTCGACGCCTTCGAAGCGTCTGCGACGGAGGGCACGGCGCCAACGGGCAAGAGGCTGGACTGAATCGATTCCGGCAATCTCACGATCAGCCAAAATATATTCATGTCGACAATAAAAAAGACGACTGCTATGATTTGCGCACGATAGCCTGAGCCGGTAGAAATCGCTTGTCGCACGGTGGTGGGGCGGGCAGCACTTTTTCAGGCTGGTAAATGGTCGAAAGAACATGGGGACGACGATGTCATCACTGAAAGAGCTGCTCGCAATCACACTGTGCGCCGAGGCAATCATTGCCTTGTGCGCGCCAGGACCGGTGCAGGCACAGGAAGCCTGGCCCGCGCGCCCGATCCAAATGATTGTTCCGTCGTCTCCCGGGTCGGGAACCGACGCGCTGGCGCGGGTCATGGCGCAACGCCTTTCCGAATCGCTGAAGCAGGCTGTGGTCGTGGAGAACCGGCCGGGCGGCAGCGGGGTGATCGGGACCAACGCCGTCCTCAAGGCAGCGCCGGACGGCTACACGATTCTCTACACAACGGCATCCAACATGGTGGTTGCGCCGGCCGTCATCAAGTCCGTTTCCCAGGAGGCAAGAAGGAGCCTCGTGCCGATCGCGCAGACAGCTGCGGGTGGGGTGTTGCTACTGGTGAGCCCGGATCTGCCGGTGCACGATTTGCCTGGACTCATCGAGCTTGTAAAGGCAAATCCGGATAAGTACGGCTATGGCAGCTGGGGCACCGGCTCGTCCGCGCACTTGACGATGGAGTGGCTGAAGAAGCAGACCGGCATGAAGAGCGAACACATGGCATATCGGACATCCAGTCAACTGCTCACTGAGCTTTCCTCGGGGGTGCTGAAGATCGGCTGGACCGATCCCAGCGTGGCGGTTCCGTTCCTGCGTTCCGGGAAGGTGCGTGGCATAGCCATCGTCGGCAATGTGCGCTCGCCACAGCTTGCCAACGTCAGGACGATGAGTGAGCAGGGCTACAAGTTCAATACGGTGGGATGGTTCGGCATGTTCGCGCCAGCCGGAACCAGTCCGGCGATCGTGAAGCGGCTGGCCGATGAGGCCAACAAGGTGCAGGCATTGCCGGAGATCGCGGCGCTGATGCAGAAACTGAACTTCGAGCCACCTCCGGTAAAGACCTCCGCGCAGCTGGGCGAGATCGTCCGGAACGATCTGCAAGTCTGGACGAAGATCGCCAACGACGCAGGGATCAAGGTCGACGAATAGGAGCTGGCGCATCTGCACCAGCGGATCTTTGTCACAAGAAGGAAAGTTCAAGGCGTGCAAGGTAAAGCGGAACGTTGCGCCTTGCCAGACGATTCAATCGTCGCGAAAGACACTCAGACATCAACCAATCCACTGCGTCACCAAGCCGGTTTGTCCTTTGGCGAGCTCAAGTCGAGCTCAAGCGGCAATCCGCAGGTGAACGGTCTTATTTGATAGAAAACAGGAGACGACATGGCGAAATTCGTTAAGTTTTACGAAACAGGCGGACCCGACATCCTTCGTTTTGAGGACGGCAGCGTTGGCGAGCCCGGACCGGGGGAGGTCCGCGTCCGTCACGTGGCGGTAGGCTTGAACTTTGCCGATACCTACTTCCGCAGCGGTACTTACAAGGTTCCGCTGCCCAGCGGCATTGGCAACGAGGCCGCTGGCGTGATCGAGGCCGTCGGCGCCGGCGTCACCCATCTGGCGGTTGGCGACCGTGTCACCTATACGGGATTTACCAACACGCTGGGCGCCTACAGCACGCAGCGGCTGATCTCTGCCGATCCGCTGATCAAGCTGCCGGAGGCAATCCGTTGCGAAGTCGCGGCGGCCATGACCATGCGGGGCTTGTCAGCGGCCTACCTGATGCGCCGGATCTACCCCTTCAAGGCGGGCGACTCCATCCTGCTGCATGCCGCGGCAGGTGGTGTTGGCCTGATTGTTTCGCAGTGGGCAAAGTTGTTGGGGCTGACCGTGATTGGCACAGTTTCCACCGATGCCAAGGCCGAAGTGGCGCGTGCCCACGGCTGTGACCACACGATCAACTACAGCCATGAGGACGTGGCCAGGCGCGTGCGGGAACTGACGGACGGCGTGGGCGTGAACGTGGTCTTCGACAGCGTGGGCAAGGACACCTTCATGTCCTCGCTGGACTCCCTCAAGCGCCGCGGCCTGCTGGTGTGCGTGGGTTTCGCCTCCGGCCCGGTCACCGGGTTCGATCCGGCAATTCTGGCCCGAAAAGGCTCGGCATTCCTGACGCGCCCGGGCCTGGCCGACTATATCGCCGATCCTGCCGAGAAGGCGGAACTGGTCGGCGAGCTGTTCGGCCACGTGGCGGCTGGCCGCATCCGCATCGGGATCAATCAGCGCTATGCCCTGGAAGATGCAGTGCAGGCACACCGGGACCTGGAGTCCCGAAAGACCACCGGCTCGTCCATTTTCGTGATTTGACAGCACGTAGCAGCTTTCTCATCCAATTCGGCATTCTCAAGATTCACATCTCAACCTGGAGATCCATCAACATGAACTTCCTTGACGGCCATCTGTATCCCGAGAACCAGCAGCCTCTGATCATCACCGCCGCTCCCTATGCGCCGGGCTGGATTCCGTCAGACTTCCCGGAAGATATCCCTGTCACCATGGCGGATCAGATCCAGAAGGCGGTGGATTGCTACGAAGCCGGTGCGAGAGTGCTGCATCTGCACGTGCGCGAAGAGGACGGCAAGGGCAGCAAGCGCCTGTCCAAGTTCAATGAGCTGATCGCCGGCGTGCGCAAGGCCTGTCCGGAAATGGTCATCCAGGTGGGAGGCTCTATCAGCTTCGCGCCTGAAGAGGGCCAGGGCGCAAAATGGCTTAGTGATGACACGCGGCATATGCTGGCCGAACTCGATCCGAAGCCCGACCAGGTGACGGTGACCGTCAATACCTCGCAGATGAACGTGACGGAGCATGCTGGTGTGGATGATTTCAAGGGACTGTCGCGAGGGTTCGCGCACCTCTACGGAACCTACAAGGACATGGTGGTGCCGTCGAATCCCAGCTGGTTCGAGGAGCACGTTCGACGTCTGACAGCCGCCGGAATTCAGAGTGAGTTTCAGTGCTACAACATCAACAGCTTTGAAACGATTGAGCGGATGATTCGCCGCGGCGTCTACAAGGGCCCGCTGGTGATGAACTGGGTGGCTATCAGCGGCGGCATGGATCAGGCGAACATCTACAACCTGGCCAACATTCTGCGAGCTGTGCCGGACGGAGCCGTGGTAACGGTGGAGAGTTCGGTGCTGAATGTGCTTCCCATCAACATGATCGGCATGGCTTTGGGCCTGCATGTGCGGTGCGGCATCGAGGACGTACTCTGGAACCAGACCCGCACGGGAAAGATGAGCACCGTGGAACAGATCAAGCAACTGGTGCGTATCGCCGGCGAATTTGGTCGCCCCATCGCGACGGCGCAGCAGACCCGGGAGATCTTGCAGCTTGGGGTCTTCTACGACACGGTGGAAGAGACGCTTCAGAAGAATGGCTTCGCACCCAATCGTAACGGTGGCCACCAGGGCTTCCTGCGCAAGGCCGAATGCATGTAAAGAGCCCTTGGGGGAACTGACAGCATATGCTGCATGAGTCGACCAGATTTTCCGGAGTCGCACTCAAATTGAAGCTGCAGTTTCCCTCATCGGCCGGGATCCCGACCTTTCTCGATACCGTGTGGCCGATACTGTGAGCAGGGTTTTCCCTCCGTTTGCGCGAATCGACAACAACTTGTCGTGATCGGTCAAGCCGGTTGGCGCGGGGCGATCCGAGAATGGAGAAAAGACGGCAATCAAAAGGTACAGACATGAGGAAGCGAACCAATAACTTGTGGTGGCGCGGATACGCCTTGGCGATCGGAGTTGGTGTCGTCGGTGGGATGCCCGTGGCTCAGGCCCAGGAGGATTGGCCAAGCAAGCCGATCCGCCTGGTGGTGGCGGGGCCTGCCGGCGGCAGCGCCGACGCCCTGGCGCGGCTGCTGGCGGAAGGCCTGCAGAAAAAATGGAGCAAGCCGGTTATCGTGGAGAACAAGCCTGGTGCCGCCGGCGCGCTGGCGATCAGCGATTTGCAGGCCACCGGCAAGGATGGTCATACCCTGGTGGTCATTCAGGGCGGCGTCGTGAGCGAAGCGCCGTTGGCCTACAAGGTCCATTACAAGCCCTTTGCCGACCTGAAGCCCCTGGCCCAGGTCAGCCGCACGGGGTTGGTGTTGGTTGCCAACAAGGATGTGCCTGTCTCTAACCTGAAGCAGTTGGTGGACTTCGGCAAATCGCAGAAGGACGGCCTGGTTTTCGCTTCTTATGCTGCGGGATTGAGGGGCCACACCTCGGGCATACTGCTCGGGCAACTCACTCAGGTGCAAATGCGGCATGTGGGCTACAAAGGCTCTCCTCCGGCATTGAATGACCTGATGGGTGGCCATGTGCCGCTGATGTTCGATGGGGTGACTACTTCAATGCCGCTGATCAAGGCGGGGAAGATCAGAGCGATTGCCGTGGCCTATCCGACCCGGATTGCCGGATTGGCGGATGTGCCTACGTTCAAGGAGCTCGGCTACCCGCAGTTGGCGCAAGCAGGCTGGTTCGCCGTGTGGTCGCGCCCGGATGTCGCTCCGGCAGTCCAGCAAAAAATCCGCGAGGAGACGCTGGCGTATTTCAAGCAACCCGGGGTGCAGAACCGCATCAAGGAAATGGGCATGGAGCAGGGGGATGCCGCTACCTCGGAAGAGATGATGGCGGACCTGAAGCAGGCATACCAGCAACAATCCGCGTTGCTGAAGTCCATTAACTACCAGCCAGAGTAATACGGCAGTCACCTGGCCACGCAACTGGCTGGGTGACTACCGTTCCGGCAGGTCCGTTAGTGAAGCCCGATCACGAGAGGTCGCGATTGGCGACCGTCATTGCGCCTGCGCTATGCGCCACGATGATCACCGGCTCCTCGATGGTGGCGAGCGCGCGATCGATCGCCTCGACGCGGGCAGCGCAACTCAGCTTGTCTTGCTCAAGTGGGGCGACGCTGACTACGCGAGGCAGCGTCGCCGCCAGCAGGGTCTGCCAGTGTTAGTAAGGCGCGTCACCGATGATGGCGGTGCGCTCCATCTTTCGGTGGCACGGGGGGTAATCCATCACTGCGTAGTGCTGGGTTGAACGGTTGTCCCAGAAGGCGACACTGTTCTTCTTCCAGCGAAAACGCACCTGGTACTCGGGGATGGTGGCCTGGCTGACCAGGTAGCTAAGCAAATTTGCGGAACCTGGCGCCTTGTCGATGCCGAAGCGCACGTTGTCCGGCACGTTGTAGTTGGTGAAGTGCGTCGTAAAGCTTCCATTGACGAACAGGATCTTCTCTCCGGTTTCAGGATGGGTGCGCACCACCGGGTGCTCGGCATCGGGGTACCGGGCCTTCAGTGCAAGACGCTTTTCGATCGGCATGGCGGCGCCGAAGCTCGCCTCGATGCTGTGGCGCGCGCGCAATGAGGCGATCTTCGTCTTGATATCCTCGGGCAACTGGTCATAGGCCTCGACCATGTTGACCCACATCGTGTCGCCGCCCACGGGCGGGCACTCGATACAGCGCAGCACGCAGCCTAGCGGTGGCTGTTCGCGCCAGGTGGCATCGGTATGCCAGGAATTCTCGTTGCGTTCGGGAGGACTGTCGGGGGTCTTGTAAATCTGAACCAGTCCCGGGTAATCGGGATGGCTGCCCACCACTGGATGGTCCTCCAGCTCGCCGAAGCGGCGCGCAAAAGCCACATGCTGCGCGCGCGTGATGTCCTGGTCGCGGAAGAACAGCACGCGATGCTTCAGGAGCAGCGCCCGGATCTCTGCCATCTGCTGGGCGTCCTCGGCAGCCGCGCCCAGGTTGATGTTGCTGAGCTCTGCGCCGATCGTGCAAGTGATTGGCTCGACCCGGATCGAGTTGCCCAGAGAGGTCGCGCGGACCACTGCGGGTGCCGTTTTGAGGCGTTGGATCATGAACGTTGTCTCCGATTTTTCGAATAGTTTCGAATAGGCCGATCTATCCCCGCGAGTCTGGATCTCACGGGTTTCTCCCGCTTGACACTACATGACTGGGATTTATCATTCCATGTCAATGTTCTACGCCGCTCTCCAATGTCGTCACTTGTCCGCGCTGCGGCCCTCACCAACTACAGCGAGGTCGCTCGGGCCGCCGGACTGGACCCGGTGCGGATGCTCCTTGACGCGGGGTTGAGTCCGAGCGTACTGCGCGAGCCGGACCTCATGATTCCGGTGGAGCGTGTCGGACGGCTGCTCCAGGCGTCCGCAACCCTATCTGGCAACGAGGGCTTCGGGCTGTGCATGGCCGAGTCGCGCCTGTTGTCCAATCTTGGGGCGGTAGGATTGCTGATCCGCGACCAGGCGACGCTGCGCGACTCGCTTCACATGCTGATGCGCTATCAGGCGTTGCTCAACGGTGCGCTGTCGCTGGCGGTAGAAGAGTGCGGCGAACTGGTCATCATTCGCGAGGCGGTAATGGCCGGCAGTGCAAATCAGCCCACGCGCCAAAGGGTTGAACTGGCGCTGGGGGTAATGGTGCGGTTGATACGCCAGCTCCTCAAGCCCGACTGGGAGCCGCGGCGCGTATGCTTCGAGCACCCGGCGCCGCGCGACCTTGGTACGCACCAACGGTTTTTTGGCCCTTGCGTCGAATTCGACTATGACTTCAACTGCATCATCTGCGCGAAGGCCGATCTCGATGCACGCAACCCGTTTGCCGATCCGGCCATGGCGCGCTACGCGCAGCAGTTGATTGATGCATCTGCCATGTCGCAGCGGGCGACAATGCTTGAGGACGTACGGCGCATCATCGTGCTGCTGTTGCCCGGCGGGCGCTGCAGCATCGAGCAGGTGGCGGAGCACCTGGGCGTGGTGTGCCGCACGGTCCAGCGCCGGCTGGCGGAAGAGGGACGGAGCTTCTCGTCGATCGTGAGCGAGATCCGTACGGAACTCGCCGCGCGTCATGTCATCGAAAGCGATCGTCCGTTGACCGAGGTGGCGACGCTACTCGGCTTTTCCGCGCCGAGCGGATTCTCGCGCTGGTATCACGTGCAGTTTGGTTGCAGCCCCAAGGAGAGCCGGGCCACACGCGGCACAGTGCGCCGACAGACGACTGCTTAGCCTGCACCGACCGAGATGCCACCCTCGGCCATCCGCCCGATAGGCCACGTAAGGTAAGATCTTGGATGCTGCGAGCGGTGCAGCGCCGATCGAGGGCAACACCCGACCGGTTTTCCAATAATCGGAAGGATTTACCCCTGATGGGCAGACTCAAGACTACCAACACGCCAGAACTGCAGTCGCTGCTTGCGCCGCAAACACCGCAGAATCCGGTCACGCTGGTTGTCGAGCAGGCGCTTATGCATGGACGCGACTGGTCGGCATCCGTTGCTGACCAGATTGCGGTGCGGCTGGCGGGACTGATTACGATCGACGTGATCCACGCAGGCCAGCGCCTGCTTGAGAAAGACATCAGCGAGGTCCTGGAGGTCAGCCGCGCTCCTGTGCGCGAGGCCTTGCGCATCCTGGAGCGGGAGCGGTTGATCGAGTTCCGCGCTCGGCGCGGTGCCATTGTCACCGAGCCCAATGCCCAGGATCTGCGGGATATCTACGTCGTGCGGGACGCACTGTTTGCAATCCTGCTCAGGCAGCTGATGGAAGAGCGCGCGGACGCGCTTGATGCGTTATTCGGGCAATTCATGCCGCAGCTCGGCAAGGCCGTCGAGGAATCCGTGGACGCCTATATCAGCGTGACCTTCCTGGCGAACATGGCCATGGCAGACCTGTCGAGCAACCGGCTGGTCGGGGAGCTGCTGAATTCCATCTCGCTGCGGGTCCTGCGCTATGTGCGGCTGGGGCTCGCATCCCGTCCCGGATCGCTGGAGAATTCCTTCAAGACCTGGCGTGCCCTGCAGCGCGCCGTAACCAGGCGGGACATCGATGCGGTCCTGGAGACCGCGCACAAGCGTATCGGAAATTCCCGCGAAGCCGCCCTCCGTGCCCTGGCATCCGGCGCCCAGGAAGGCAAGGCCGGCCCTGCAGGCCGCGGCGCTGTGGCCGCCAGGGCCTTCTAAGTCCGCGCCGGCGGGACTGCCCGCCATGGCTATCCGGTCAAGGGGTCCGCGCCCGGCTGGCGAATGCATTCCAATCCCGGAAGACCGTGTCCAGGCAGGATGCCGAATTGCAACGGTCCCGCTTCTTGCGGAACGCTGCAATGTCCGCCTCAGTGATCACCCGTGCCTTGAGCAGGCGCTGCTGATCGGCGTAGATGCGCTGGTAGCCCATGGAAAACAGCGCGGATTCGCAGATCAGGCGTTGCGCCTGCGTGGCGCTGGCAGGCGTGGCCGACGGATCGCAGTCGATGTCGGTGGCATGCGCGCTGCTCAGGAACATGAGGCCTGCGGATGCCAGGGTGTGGAGGGCGAAGCGGACAATGCGGGTCATGACGGGTTGGGGGCAGGGCTGACGCTCGACGCAAAGGCGCCGTGTCAGGCGAATAGTAGCGCGCTCCGGGGTGCGGGCCGACAGGTTCACTGCATGCCGGCCCGCGCCGCATTGCTCAGCGGAACCTGCCTGGCTTGCTACATCCGGAACACCGCCCCCAGCCAGAAGCTCCGCGGCGCGCCCGGTGCCACGAACAGCGCGCTGGCGGCATCCCCCGGTGCCACATGCGGGCGCACCAGGCTGCCGCCGGGGAACACATCATTCGCGATCTGCCCATAGGTCTCATAGCGCCGGTCAAGGACATTGGCCACGCGCGCATAGATCTCAAACTGCCTGTTCACCTTGTACGTGGCGCGCAGGTTGAGGGTGGCGTAGCCGGGCACATGCCAGTCGGCGGTCTTCGGCGGCGCGCCCGGTTGCGGGTCGCTGCGCAGGCCGTCTTCGTTGCCACTGGAGACGGTGCTTGACGCTGCCACCAGGTCGGCGCCAAGCGTCAGGCCGGCCAGTGCCTGCCAGTCGACGCCCAGCTTGAGCGTATGGCGGGGCAGGCCAGCCATGCGCATGCCGGGCCGGATGTCGATGGTGCGTTCGCCGGCAGCAAGCTGGCCGGCGGCCTGGTAGGTCGCCTGGAGATAGCTGTAGGCAAGCCGCAGCGTGACATCGCCCACGCGCTGGCGGGCGGTGAGGTCCAGACCCTGGTTGCGGGTGCGGTCGAAGTTGGCGAAATAGCCGAGCTGGGTGTTCGGCGCGCGCAGGAAGAGGATGTCGTCGTGATTGTCGATGCGGTAGAGCGACGCCGTGACTTCGGTGTCCTTGCCGCGGTGCCAGCGCACGCCTGCGTCATAGGAGTGTGAGACCACCTGCTTCAGGTAGGGGTCGGCCTGCAGGCCGGCCGGCAGGCGGCAGGGCCGCGTCGGGTCGGCGCAGCCGAGTTCGAGGACGGTGGGCACGCGGTTGTTTTGGGCATAGCCCCCGAACACAGTGACCCCGCCGCCCAGCTTCTGCGAGAGCCCCAGCGCCGGGTTGAGGCGGCGGTAGGTAAAGCTCTCACGGGGCTGTTCGCTGCCGTCGCTGTTGCGCAGGGTGTTGCTTACCGTGACGTGGTTCCACCTGGCCGAGGCGGTCAGGAAGGTGCTGGGAGTCAGCGACCAGGTGTCGGACAGGTACAGGCCGAGCATGCGCGAGGTGCCGCCGACGCCGGAGAACAGGGCGTTGGGGGCGTCCGGGTCGGCCACGGCGCCGCGGTCGTCGGTGAAGGTGCCGGGCTGCGTGTACTGCGAATAGGTCAGCCGGCTGCGGTCAAGGGTCAGGCCGGTGTTTAGCAGGTGGTGGTCGGTCTCCCTGGCCATGCTCAGCGCCATGCCGACGGTCTGCTGCCACATATGGGTGGTGTTGATCAAGGCGGGACGCAGCGCGGCGCCTTCGGCCCGGGTTATGCCGCAGGCGTCGCTGCGTGGGCTGCCGTCGGGCGCAAAGCCGTCCCCGCAGTCTTCGGCATAGGCCTCGTAGCCCGGGTTTACATCGCCGTTGGTGGTGTCGCGGCGGCTGGTGCGCACGTAGGCCAGCGCGGCGGCGCTGGTCTTGTCGTCGAACCAGTGGCGGCCGTTGACGGCGGCCTGGGTCACCTGGTTGCGGGTCTGGTCGGGGTAGGTGTACACGGCGTAGCGGTTGGCCTGGTAGAGGTCTGGCAGCGTGCCGTTGCCGCTGGCGTGGAAGCTGGGCACCAGCCCATTGCCGGTCAGCGTGCTGCGGCCGTGCAGCACGGAGACG
This sequence comes from Cupriavidus sp. UYPR2.512, assembly GCF_000379565.1. Lineage (NCBI taxonomy): Bacteria > Pseudomonadati > Pseudomonadota > Betaproteobacteria > Burkholderiales > Burkholderiaceae > Cupriavidus > Cupriavidus sp. UYPR2.512. The sequence continues at coordinate 136,124 of NZ_KB902854.1, forward strand.
TCCCAGCTGTCAGTGTCGCCCGCATAGCCAGCCTTGGCGAAGACGTTGCCAAGCCGGCCGCTCGACTGGTCGCGCCAGCCATGCTCCTGGAACAGGGTGCCGGCCGCGAATGCGTGCCAACCGCTGTCGCTGCGCACGCCGCCGGACAGGTCGGCGCGCTTGCGGGCGCCGCTGCCGTAGGACAGGTCGGCCGTGAAGCCGGGCGAGTCCAGCCCGGAACGGGTGGTCATGGCCAGTGCGCCGCCCAGGGTATTGAGGCCGTAGGCCGGGTTGGCGCTGGACACCAGCGACACGTTCGCCAGCGCGGCTTCCGGAATCATGTCCCAGCTGACCACGTCGCCGAAGGGCTCGTTGACGCGGATGCCGTCCAGGTAGACCGACAGGCCCTGCGGCACGCCCGGAATGGACGAGGCACGGAAGCCGCGGTAGGTGATGTCGGTCTGGAACGGGCTGCCCTGGATGTCGTTGGCGTTGACGCCGGCCAGGTTGCGGGACAGGTACTCGGCCAGGTTGCCGGCGCGCGACCGGTCCAGGTCGTCGCCGCGCACGGTCTGCACGGTGTAGGGCACCAGGTCGCTGTCGACGCCGATGCCTGGCAGCGGCGCGGCGGCCACCACCAGGACTTCCGGCAGCATGGCGCTGTCCTGGTTTGGGACAGGGGTGTCCTGCTGCGCAACAGCGGGCCGCTGGACCATCAGCGCGACCGCCACGGCAATCGCGGTGGCGGCGCCGCGGCTGGCTCTGCCGCGGCATGCCAAGGGGTCGCACGGCGCCTGCCCTGGCGGTGCGGGGCGCGGGTTGGCTGGCATGTTCCGTCTCCTCCGGATAAGCGGCGCGATACCTGCATTGGGTAGCGCCTGCCCGGAGCTGAGCAGGTTTCGTACCGTGCATCGGGAGTTCGGGACTTGCGCGGCAAGAGGCCCGGGGGACGCGCTGGCCGAACCCATCTTGCGCCGATGCCTGTCACAAAACAGGACAGCTGCGGACACAAGCAGCGGGCCGGTGCTCCACCATGAGACAGTCGTGCGCGGCGCACCGCACAAGGCACGGCCTGGCCGCAGCGTCCGGCAGTGCGTCCGGCGCGGCCAGGCAACGCCTGGCATGGATCGCGCCCCCATGCTGCGCTGCACATGGTATCGGCCTTGCTCTGTTCACCCGCATCAACACTCTGCCTGGTGCCCAGCCATGTTCCGCCGCCTTGGTCGCTGCCTTGCCTGCCTGCTGCTGTTGCCGTGCCTCGGCCTGGTCCATGCGGGCGCCGCGCTGGCCGAGGGTGCGCAGGGATATCCGTCGCGGCCGATCACGCTGGTGGTGCCATGGCCAGCGGGCGGCGCCACCGATATCTCCATGCGCATCCTGGCGGAGCTGGCCGGGCGTGAGCTGGGGCAGCCTGTCGTGGTGGAGAACCGGCCGGGCGCCGGCGGCACGCTGGTGGGGGGCTTGCTTGCCGCGGCGCGGCCGGACGGCTACACCATCGGCCAGCTGCCGCTGACGGTGTTTCGCTTCCCGCATCAGCAGAAGACCGCCTGGCAGCCGCTGCGCGACATCCAGCCGGTGCTGATGATCTCGGGCTATACCTTCGGCATCGTGGTGCCCGCAGACAGCCCGTTGCGCTCGCTGCGCGACCTGGTCGCCTGGGGCCGCGCGCATCCGGGCGAGCTGACCGTGGGTTCCACCGGCATCGGCACCACCGCCCATCTGGCGATGGAGGACGTGCTCGGGCGCAGCGGCGTGCGCTATCTCCACGTGCCGTATCACGGCACCGCTGACCAGATGTTGGCGGTGGCCAATGGTTCGCTGATGGCGGGGGTCAATTCCACCGGCTTCGCGCCCTTCGTGGAGACCGGCAAGCTGCGCCTGCTGGCCGTGTTCAGCGCGCAGCGCTCACCGCGCTGGCCTGAGGTGCCGACGGTCAGCGAGCTGGGCTTTGCCCATGCGGTCCATAACTCGCCCTACGGCATCGGCGTGCCGCGCGGCACCGATCCGGCAATCGTCGGCCGCCTGCATGACGCGTTCCGCGCCGCGATGCAGCAGCCGCGCCACCTTGCGGAACTGGCCAGGTACGACCAGGAGCTGACTTACCTGAATACCGCGCAATACGATGCCTTCCTGCGCCATGCATGGGAGAGCGAGCGGACCTTTGCCGAGCGCGTGGGCACCGCGCGGGCCAGGGGGCAGCTGTGATGGCCATGCAAGCGCCGCTGGCGCTGTGCTGCGACGCCGTGCGCAAGGCGTTCGGTAGCCGCGTGGCCCTGGACGGAGTCTCGCTCAGCGTGCGGCGCGGCGAGTTCGTGGCACTGCTCGGGCCAAACGGGGCGGGCAAGACCACGCTGTTCCAGATTCTCAGCGGCCTGTTCGTGGCCGATGCGGGGCAGGTCACAGTCATGGGCAGCGACATGCGGAGCGATCCGGTGCGCGCGCTGGCACGGCTGGGCATCGTGTTCCAGCAGCCGGCCATCGACCTGGACCTGCCGGTGCTGGCCAACCTGCGCTTTCACGCGGACCTGCACGGGCTGCCGCGCGGCGCGGCGGCGCGGCGCATCGCCCGGCTGCTCGATGACTTCGGGCTGGCGGCGCGTGCGCGCGCACCGGTGCGCGAGCTTTCGGGCGGCAACCGGCGCAAGGTGGAACTGGCGCGCGCGCTGCTGCATGAACCGGCCATGCTGCTGCTGGACGAGCCGACGGTGGGGCTGGACCCGGCCGCGCGTGCGCAGCTGGTGGCCGATGCCCGGCGGCTGACGGCGCGGGCGCAGGCCGGCGTGCTGTGGGCCACCCACGTGGTGCAGGAGGTGGAGCACGCCGACCGCGTGATCGTGCTGGACCGCGGCACCGTGCGTTTCGACGGCACCCCGGCCGCACTGCGCGGCGCCGCGGCGTGCGACACGCTGGAGGGCGCCTTCCTGGCCATGACGCCGCCGGCCCCTGTCACTGACCCGGCTGCGAGGGGCGTACCCGCATGAACAAGATGCCATCCCCCGTCTGGTTTGCCGGCGTCTTGCTGCTGGTCACGACGCTGCTGGTTGCCGCCGGCCTGGCCGAAGGCGCGCAGGGTGAGGCCGCGCCCCCCGCCGGCAAGGCTACCAACCAGGTCTTTGTATCGAGCGAGAAGGACGACACCCTCGCCGTCTTCGATGCCCGCAGCCGGCAGCTTGTCGCGGTATGGCGGCAGTGCAAGCGCCCGCGCCACTTGCAGCTGTCGCCAGACCGCACGCGCCTGTACGTGGCCTGCAGCGACGACAACCGGGTGGATGTGGTCGATGTGGCCAGCCGCAAGACCCTGGCATCGCTGCCGGTGGGGGACGATCCGGAGTTGTTCGATCTCAGCCAGGACGGCCGCACGCTCTATGTCTCGAATGAAGAGGACGGGCTGCTGTCGGCCTACGAGTTGGCGTCGGGCAAGCGCGTGTTCGCGGTCAGGGTGGGCGAGGAGCCGGAGGGCGTCAAGGCCAGTGCCGACGGCAGGTATGTGTACGTGACCTCGGAGGTGGCCAACCTGGTCCATGTCATCGACCTGGCTTCGCGCACGGTGATCCGCAATATCCAGGTCGGTAACCGGCCGCGGCGGCTGCTGCTGGTGCGCGACGGCAAGGAGCTGTGGGTGTCCAACGAGCTGTCGGCCAGCGTCAGCGTGATCCGTACCGATACCTTCGAGGTGGCCCAGACCATCGCCTTTGCGCCCCGGGGCTTTCGCGCCGAGGACGTGACCCCGGTGGGCATGGCGGCCAGCGGCGACGGCACGCGCGCCTATATCGGCCTGGGCCGCGCCAACCATGTCGCGGTGGTCGAGGTGGCGTCGCGCCGGGTGCAGGATTATGTGCTGGTCGGCCGCCGCGCATGGGGGCTGGCGCTGAGCCGCGACAACGCGCGGCTCTATGTCGCCAACGGCCTGTCCGACGATGTCAGCGTGGTGGATACCGCCAGCCGCAAGGCGGTGGCCACGCTCAAGGCGGGCCGGGTGCCGCATTCGGTGGCGATCGATGACTGAGCGTTCGCGTGCATGGTGGCAGTGGTGGCGTGCCGGGTTGGGTGCCATGGCGCTGGCGTGGCTGCCTGCCGCGGTGCAGGCGGCCGAGGTGCGCGTGGCGGTCGTGTCGCAGGCCGACGACGCGCGCTATGCGCCCCGGCGCCTGGCGCAGCGCTATCCCGGCCAGCCGCAGGGCCGTGCGCTCGACGGCGCCCAGGTGGCGGCCGCGGAAGCGCGCGTGGCGCTCGCGGCCGCGGGCCAGTCGCTCAGGCTGGAAGCACTGGAAGCCCGCACCGGAGCCGAGGTGGCCCCGCTGGTCGCTGCGCTGTCGCGGCAGGGCACGCGCTATATCCTGCTGGACCTGCCGTCGGCGTCGGTCAGGGCGGCCACGGGTGCGGTCAAGCCGGGGGAGGCCTTGTTGTTCAACGTGTCGGCCGATGACGATGAGTTGCGCGGCGCCGGCTGCGCGCCGGTGCTGCTGCACACGCTGCCCAGCCTGCGCATGCGCGCGGATGCGCTGATGCAGTAACGCAAATGGCGCCGCGCCTTGCTGCTGAGCGGCCCGTCCGCGGCCGATGCGGCGCAGCGCGATGCGCTGGTGACGTCGGCGCGGCGCTTTGGCATTGCCTGGTCGGCGCAGCGCGCCTTCAGGCTGTCCAACGACCCGCGTGAGCGTGACCAGGCCAACCTCAGCCTGCTGACCGGCGGCGTGGACTATGACGTGGTGGTGGTGGCCGATGCCGACGGCGAGTTCGCCCGCGGCGTGCCCTACGTCACGCTGCTGCCGCGCCCGGTGGTGGGCGCCAGCGGGCTGGGCGCGCAGGCGTGGCACTGGGCCTGGGAGCGCAATGGCGGGCCGCAGCTCAACCGGCGCTTCATGCGCGCGGCGGGCCGTCCGATGACCGGCTACGACTGGGCTGCCTGGGTGGCGGTCAAGGCTATCGCCGAGAGCGTGGCGCGCCGGCCCAGGGCCGGGTTTGCCGGACAGGCGCAAGCGCTTGCCGCCGGGCAGGTGGTGGTGGACGGCTTCAAGGGGCCGCCACTGTCGTTCCGCCGCTGGGACCGCCAGCTGCGCCAGCCGGTGTTGCTGGCCCACCCTGACGGTGTAGTCGGCATGGCCCCGGTGGAAGGCGTGCTGCATCCGAAGAACAACCTCGACACCCTGGGCGCCGATGAAGCCGACACGGCGTGCCGGGCCCCATCCGCCTAGCGCACCCATGGCCTCCATCCTGATCCATCGCTGGCGCGCGCTGCGCGCGGTTTGCGGGCGCGAGCTGCGCAAGTACTTGCGCCAGCCCGGGCGCCTGCTGTCGTCGCTGGTGCGCCCGCTGCTGTGGCTGCTCGTGTTTGCCGCGGGCTTCCAGAACGCGCTGGGCGTCGCCATTGCGCCGCCCTACGACACCTACATCGAATACAAGGTCTACGTGGCGCCCGGACTGCTGGGCATGATCGCGCTGTTCAACGGCATGCAGTCGTCGCTGGCCATGGTGTACGACCGTGAGATGGGTGTGATGCGGCTGCTGCTGACCGCGCCGCTGCCGCGGGGCTGGCTGCTGGGTTGCAAGCTGGCGGCGGGCACGGTGCTGTCGCTGCTGCAGATGGCCGCGTTCCTGCTGGTGGCGATGGCCTTCGGCATCCGCTTCGAGTCCCTGCACCTGCTGGCGGCGACGGGCGCCATGGCGCTGGCCGCGCTGATGCTGGGCGCGCTGGGCCTGCTGCTGTCGGTCCATGTGCGCCAGCTCGAGAACTTTGCCGGCACCATGAACTTCGTGATCTTCCCGATGTTCTTCATCAGCTCGGCGCTGTATCCGCTGTGGAAGCTGCAGGAGTCGGGCGCGGAGCTGGTGTACCAGCTGGCCCGCTTCAATCCCTTCACCCACGCGGTCGAGTCGATCCGCTTTGCGCTGTATGGGCAGGTGGCGCCGCTGAGCCTGGCGGTGGTGGCGGGCAGCGCGGTGGTGTTCTTCGCGCTGGCGCTGCAGGGCTACGACCCGCAGCGCGGCATGGCGCGCCGGGGGCAGCAGGCATGAGGCGCCGGACGCGGGCCATGGTCGTGCTGATGGCGGCCGGACTGGGCATGGCCAGTCCGGCTGTACCGGCTGCCGGGGCAGCGGGCGCCATCATCGCGCACAGCGATCCGCTGCAGTCGCCGCAATGGGCCTGGATCCACAAGGAGCTGCTGCAGACTGGCCCGGTGGTGTTCGACAGCCGCGTCAGGGTGACCGGGCCGGCGTTTGCGGAAGACCCCATGCGCGTGCCGATCGCCTTCGATGCCTCGGCGCTGGGCGAAGTGGATCGCATCGTGGTGGCGGTGGACCGCAACCCGATCCGCGAGGTGCTGGCGTTCGAACCGCTGCGGGTGCGCCCTTCGCTGTCGTTCCGCTTCAAGCTGGAACAGGCTTCGCCGGTGCGGGTGGCGGCGCGCACGCGCGATGGCACCTGGCATGTCGGCAGCGTGCTGGTCGATGCCGGCGGCGGGGGCTGCACGGTGCCCGGCGCCACGCGCCGCGACGGCAGCTGGAGCCGCACGCTCAACCGCGTGGACGCGCGCGTGTTCCCGGGCTTCGGCGGGGCCGCGGCACGCGTGCGGCTGCGCGTGATGCATCCGATGGATACCGGCCTGGCGGCGGGCATCCCGGCGTTCCATATCGAGACCCTGGTCCTGGCCGATGCGGCCCGGCAGCCGCTGCTGCGCCTGACGCTGCATGAGCCGGTTGCCGAGAACCCGATCTTCTCCTTCGACCTGCGCGATGCCGTGCAGCCGGGCATGACGGTGGCCGGCCACGATAACAACGGCAACCGCATCGCAGCGCGGGTGGCGCCATGAAGCGACGATTACTGCTGTGGTTGCTGCTATGCCTGGCGGGCCAGCCCGTGCCGCCGGCACTCGCCCAGCAGGCCGCGCTGCAGCCTCCTGACTACCGCCTGGCCCCGCGCGAGATCGCCGCGGGCGTGTGGCTGCTGGAAGGCGCCAACGCCGACTTCGCGCCCGGCAACGGCTGCAACATCATCAATACGGCGTTTATCGACACCGGCGACGGCGTGGTGGTCATCAACACCGGCCCGTCGCGGCTGTATGGCGAGCAGCAGCGCAGGGCGATTGCATCAGTCACGTCCGCCCCGGTGCGGCTGGTGCTGAACCTGAACCTGCATCCCGATTATTTCTTCGGCAACCAGGCCTATGCCGATGTGGGCGGCAGCGCCCTGGCCGGCACCATCGACGGGGCGCGGCGCGAGGGCGCCGCTTATGCCGACAACCTCTACCGCCTGTGCGGCGACTGGATGCGCGGCACCGAGCCCGTACCGGCTGCCCACGCGCTGGCGCCAGGCCGCCGCACGATCGGGCGCCATACGCTGGAGCTGGTGCGCCTGGGCGGCCATACCGGCGACGACCTGGTGGTGCTGGACCGCAGCGCGGGCGTGGTCTTTGCCGGCGGGCTGGTGTTCCGGCAACGCATTCCGACCACGCCGCACGCGGATATCGGCCGCTGGCTGGCCAGCCTGGACCGGCTGCAGGCGCTGCTGGCCGACAGCGGCGCGCGCGTGCTGGTCCCCAGCCACGGGCCAGTGCCTGCGGCCACCGGCGGCGCAGAGGCCATCGCCCAGACGCGCGGCTACCTGCAATGGCTGGATACGCGCCTGCGCGAGGCCGCGGCGCAGGGGCTGGACCTGGCCGAGGTCATGGCGATGCCGGTGCCGCAGCCCTACGCGCACTGGGCCGCGATGCCCGCGGAGTACCTGCGCAACGTCGGCCATCTCTACCCGGCGCGCGAGGAAGCCGCGCTTGGCCACTGACGCCGGCCAGCCGTGGCGGGCTGTTCAATTCTGGAGCAGCTGCAACGCAGTGTTGCGCGCTGGCACGGCTGCCATCACGCAACGGGGCCGCAACCGGCGTGCTGGTGCGGGGATGCGACTGGCATGGGAATTGCCAAAGGCATGTCTGGTGTGTGGCGCAGTGGCGCACCAGGGAAACCCAAAACAAGTGAGGAGATGGCAATGAGGACGTTACGAGTAGTGATGGCGGTTGCGGCTGCCGCGGCCAGTCTGGCCGCGCAGGCGGCAGTGACCGATGCCATGATCGAGAACGACGCAAAGAGCCCCGGCGATGTGTTGTCGTGGGGCATGGGCCCGCAAGGCCAGCGCTATTCCACGCTGTCGCACATCAATACGAAGAACGTCGGGCAGCTGGTGCCGGCCTGGTCGTTCTCGTTTGGCGGCGAGAAGCAGCGCGGGCAGGAATCGCAGCCGCTGATCCATGACGGCAAGATGTTCGTGACGGCCTCATATTCGCGCATCTATGCACTCGACCTGAAGACCGGGCGCAAGCTCTGGAAGTATGAGCACCGGCTGCCCGAAGGCATCATGCCGTGCTGCGATGTGGTGAACCGCGGTGCGGCACTCTACGACAACCTGGTGATCTTCGGCACGCTCGATGCGCAGCTGGTGGCGCTGGACCAGAAGACCGGCAAGGTGGTGTGGAAGGAGAAGCTGGAGGACTACGCTGCCGGCTATTCGTACACGGCGGCGCCCATGATCGTCAAGGGCATGGTGCTGACCGGCATCTCGGGCGGCGAGTTCGGCGTGGTGGGCCGGGTCGACGCGCGCGATGCCAGGACCGGGCAGCTGGTGTGGTCGCGCCCGGTGGTGGAAGGCCATATGGGCTACAAGTACGACAAGGACGGCAACAAGACCGAGAATGGCGTGACCGGCACCACCAACGCAAGCTGGCCGGGCGAGACCTGGAAGACCGGCGGCGCCGCCACCTGGCTGGGCGGCACCTACGATCCGGCCACCGGGCTGGTGTACTTCGGCACCGGCAATCCGGGCCCGTGGAACAGCCATATCCGCAAGGGCGACAACCTCTACTCGGCCTCGACGGTGGCGCTGGATCCCGCCACCGGCAAGATTGCCTGGCACTACCAGAACACCCCGAACGACGGCTGGGATTTCGATGGCGTCAATGAGTTCGTGACCTTCGACCTGGACGGCAAGCGCATGGGTGGCAAGGCCGACCGCAATGGCTTCTTCTACGTCAACGACGCGGCCAGTGGCAAGCTGGTCAACGCCTTCCCCTTCGTCAAGAAGATCACCTGGGCCACCGGCATCGACCTGAAGAGCGGCCGCCCCAACTACATCGCCGAAGGCCGCCCCGGCGACCCCGCCGCCGGCAGCGACGAGAAGAAGGGCAAGTCCGTGTTTGCCGCGCCGGGCTTCCTTGGCGGCAAGAACCAGCAGCCGATGGCCTACAGCCCGCAGACCGGCCTGTTCTACGTGCCCGCCAACGAGTGGGGCATGGATATCTGGAATGAGCCCATCAGCTACAAGAAGGGCGCCGCCTTCCTGGGCGCTGGCTTCACCATCCGTCCGCTGAACGAGGACTACATCGGCACGTTGCGGGCCATCAACCCCAAGAGCGGCAAGATCATGTGGGAGGTCAAGAACAGCGCGCCGCTGTGGGGCGGGGTGATGACCACCGCCGGCGGGCTGGTGTTCTGGGGCACGCCTGAGGGCTACCTGAAGGCGGCTGACGCCAGGACCGGCAAGGAGCTGTGGCAGTTCCAGACCGGCAGCGGCGTAGTGGCGCCCCCGGTCACCTGGGAAGAGAACGGCGAGCAGTACGTGGCCGTGGTGTCCGGCTGGGGCGGCGCGGTGCCGCTGTGGGGCGGCGAGGTGGCCAAGCGCGTGAACTTCCTGGAGCAGGGTGGCTCGGTGTGGGTGTTCAAGCTGCACAAGAGCTGAGCTGGCGGGAGATGACACGGTCCGGCGCACGCCCGCATCGCATCATGGGTGCGCGGCGTGCGCCGGGCGCGGTCGCAACAAGACGAAATGGGACGAAATAGGACGACAAGGGACACAGGTATGAAGAAGGAATGGATGGCGCTGGCGGTGGTTTCGGCGCTGCTGCCGGGCGCGGCACTGGCCGGCACGGCCGCTGACATGCAGGCCCTGGCCGACAAGAGCGGCTGCTTTTCCTGCCATGGCATGCAATCAAAGCTGGTGGGGCCGGGGTTTGCCGAGGTCGCCGCCAGGTACAAGGGCGACAGCCAGGCGGCGGAGCGGCTGGCAAAGAAGATCCGCGAAGGCGGCAAGGGCGTGTGGGGGCGGATTCCGATGCCGCCGCATGGCAGTCTTGGCGAGGATGACGCGAAGAAGCTGGCGGAGTGGGTGTTGAGTGCCAGCTGAGGCCGGCGACTGTCCTGACGATGCCGGCTTGCCGGCAAGAAGCCCCGGCTGGCGCCTGCCTTGCCGGGGTCTTTTCTTTTTTACCGCTGGCCGCTGCTCAGCCGCAGCGAGTTGCCATCGCTGCGAAATACCATCGCTTGCTCGCGCGCCTGCGCCACAGCCAGCCGGCCCTGCAGCACGATCTCGCTGACCTTGTCGTGCGCGCCGGAGCGCTCGCACACCGGGTCTGTCGCGGCGGCGTCGCCGGTGACAAGGAACGCCTGGCAGCGGCAGCCGCCGTAATCCTGCTCGCGCTGGTCGCAGGAACGGCAGGGTTCCTGCATCCACTGCGTGCCGCGGAAACGGCGGAAGGCATCGCTTTCGGTCCAGATCTCGCGCAGCCCATGTGTGGTGACGTTGGGCAGCGCCAGGCCGGGCAGCATGCGCGCCGCGTGGCAGGGCAGCGCGGTGCCGTCGGGCGCCACGCCGAGGAAGGTGGTGCCCCAGCCGTTCATGCACTTCTTGGGCCGCGCCTCGAAGTAGTCAGGCACGACGAACAGGATCTGGCATTGCCTGCCGATGCGCGCGCGGTACTGCCGGACCACGGCCTCGGCTTCGCGCAGCTGCTCATGGGTGGGCAGCAGCGCCAGCCGGTTCTCCCAGGCCCAGCCGTAGTACTGCGTGTTGGCCAGTTCGAGGTATTCGGCGCCCATCTGCAGGGCCATTTCGATGATGGTGCCAACATGCGGCAGGTTATGCCGGTGCAGCACGCAGTTCATCACCATCGGGTAGCCGTGCGCCTTGATCATGCGCGCCACGCGCTGCTTCAGGTCAAACGTGCGGGTGCTGGACAGGAAGTCGTTGAGCTCGCGGGTGGAGTCCTGGAACGACAGCTGGATATGGTCCAGGCCGGCTTCGCGCAGGGTGGCAAGGCGGGCGTCGGTCAGGCCCACGCCCGAGGTGATGAGGTTGGTGTAGAAGCCCAGGCCATGCGCATGCCTGACCAGTATCTCCAGGTCCTTGCGCAGCAGCGGCTCGCCGCCGGACAGCCCGAGCTGCACCGCGCCCAGCGCCCGCGCCTGGCTGAACACGTCGCACCATTGCGCGGTGCTTAGGAACGAGTGAGAAATAACTTCCCGAAGTGGACCTGGCGTGCGCAAAGCGACGCGGGTAAGATGTGATGCCTCTGGAGGACAAACGATGCAGGCTGGTTACCGGGCTGAGGTTGAAACGCGGATGAAGCGGCTGTACGCGCGCTTGTCGGAG
>NZ_KB902855.1:0-11906 GCF_000379565.1 Cupriavidus sp. UYPR2.512
GACAAAGCATTCAGCCCAGTCCCATGCCACCAGCGCGTGTTCGACCAGCTTGCGCCAGCCCTGCCACGCCGGGTCCTGCTCCCAATAGCGGCGCTCGTCGGTGCCGAAGCCGACGTCGCCGAAGGTCTGCGACAATTCCCGCGTGCGATATGCCGTGTGCGTGACCCACCGCAGCGAGTCGGCAGCCTGGTAGGCGGCGCAGTTCGAGATGGTGGACGCCGGTGCCATCTGGGTCAGGTAGGCCGATCCCATTTGTAGCGCGTGAAACAGATAGCGCGCCGGGGTGTACAGCCGCGCCAGCGTGCCGGTCCAGGAGCACTCCAGCATGGAGTCGTGGCCGCGTTCGGAAAACTGGTCGAGCAGGCCGGACACATAGGTTTCCTGACCGTCCTGCAATAGGTTGTAGGTGCGGTAGACGAGTTCGTCGGGATCGCGGAACGCATTCCAGTCAGGGTGTGACAGAGGGGAAGCGTTGCGGTGACGCTTGAACCACTGTGCCATCTCAAAGTTTGGGTCGAGCTCGAACGGCGCGTCGGGGTTATCGGTCGTGTAGTGAAGGTTCGTTGAGACGATCTCATACTCGCTCGGCTTGCGCCGGCGCGCGGCCAGGTGGCTCCAGGTTTTCAGCGGCTTGAGGACGTCGGATCGCGTGGTCATGCTCGTCTCCGGTTACAGCATCTTTTCGTAATAGAAGCGGACGTAGTCATCCGTAGTCTCGATACGTCCCGCAAAGGAGCTGAGGTTGACCTCCAGCTCAGACATCCTGAACGGGCGGCCCAGCGCGTCTTCAAGTGTGGCCCGGCGCAGGATCAGTTCGCCGTCGGTGTCGATGCGCACGTATGCGCGCTTGTCGTCGACGCGAATCTCCTTCCCCGGATTGTCTTCCCGCGCGGCGTCGATGACGCCCGATGTGATGCTGCTCGCGCGCAGGATGGGGCCGACCCGGTTGTTTCGGTATGCTTCAGCGGTGTTGTGGTCCCTGCTCATGATCGGTTCCTGTGCAATATCAGCAGTTGGCGAACAGTGGCTCGACGCCCTCGACAGCGATGAGGATGTCGTCGCCATCAACCTTGACGGCATACTCGGCAAGACGGCACCAGCCGGGATTGAGGCCCTTGCCCGTGTTGGCATCGAAGATCCACTGGTGCGCCCGGCACATCAGTACGCAGCCGTCGAACTTTCCCTCTGCGAGCGCAATGTCCTGGTGTGGACAGATGCCCTGAAACGCGCGCGGCGCGTCGCCTTCGGGGCGGACGAGCACGATGATGTGGCCGTCCACCTCCACCTCGGCCATGTCGCCCTCCCACAGATCATCGAGCGTGGAGACTTTCTGGAAATTCATGTTGACCTCATACATCGCAAAAGATGAATTCGAGCGACTCCATCGGTTTGATATCGGTGTCGCCGAGCCTGGCGTTGCGGGGGTAGAACTGGTCGCTCCCCTGGCGCCTCACCCGGACGACCTTGCCGGGCTGGGGCGCCACACGGCGGCCGACTGAATGGTGCGCGGCGGCCGCCGCAACTTCGTCCATCGAATTCTCTGTATTAACGGCGACGAGCTGCAGCACGAAGTCGTACTGAAAATTTGAAATCACTTGAAACAGTGCCATGTCATCCTCGATCTGGTGGCAGCATCAGGCGGCGTTGTTCTCTTCGCCCTGGCGGCGGTAGGCCTCTACCCACGCGTACTGGTGCGCGTCGTCGCCAATTTCGCCGGGGGCGAGGTTCATGTACCGGAGTGCGCCCCCTAGGTCGGGTGGCTGGATGAGCCCGGCGAGAAAACGGTCGACCAGGGTGAGGTGGTCGCGGTAGCGCACGGGATCCTGCTGGAAGACCCAGCGGTCGATCTCGGAGTTGAAGTGGTACGTGCGGCCGCTGTAGTCGAGCGGATAATCCCTGACGTTCCAGCCGTTGCCGGGCACCGCGCAGATCGGCAACTGGCTCATGTTGCAGACGATGGGCAGCGTCTCGGGGATGGTGAGCTCCTTACTGCCCGCGAGCAGGTTGTCGATGATGACGTCCCAGACCTTACCAAAGGTGTCGTTCCAGCCGGGATACTTTTCCTCAAGCCAGTCACGGCAGTCCGGGGTCATGCCGGCGGCCGGGTTCCACCAGACGGTCGGTCGCCAGAACCAGATCGCCATCTGGTAGGCATGGTGCTGGTAGTCGAACTCATTGATCATCTGGTCCCAATACCATGGCAAGTCGAGGCCGAGGTCGATCAACATGCGCTCGAACTGGCCAACGATCCATTCTGTCATGAACTCCTTGAACGACTCCTTCCGATGCTGTAGCGGCGCGGCATAGTCCATCGACGTGCCGGTCAACAGGGAGAACAGACGCCATGCGCGAGCAATGGCCACGTCCACAAGCTGCTGCGCTTGCCCCTTGCGCCCGTTAGCGATCAGGATCTGCAGGGCGGGTCCGCCGATCTGCGCGTGCCTCGACTCGTCCGTCTGGATGCTCGAGATCAGGCTGGCGAAGGTGAAGTCGCCGGCTTCCGCGGCATCGGCCGCCAGGCCGAGGAACTGAATGTTGGTAAAGCCGGTTTCGAAGGCGAATGTCAGCATCACGGCAATCTCGATCGCACTGCGCGACATGAACAAGTCGTCGAACGTGTTACGCGCGGCGATCGCACCCCATTCGTTGGTGTGATAGGCCTTGTGCGCCCAGTCGAACTGCCGGTCCTTCGGGCAGTAATCGTGCGGAAAGTAGAGCTGCACTTGCCCGTGGCGGTTCTCGTCGAGCATGCCGAACGTCGCCATATTGCGCATTCCCGGCGCTCGGCCGAAGCGAGCCATGCGTGCCTCGGCGCTCATCGCCGCATATTCGCCGAGGGCGATGGCGCCATAGTGTGCCTTCAGGATCGATAGCCAGCCCGGATCAGCATCCTCGAACATGCGGCTGCGCTCCAGCGCGGCCTTCACGGAGTAGGCGCCGGCGTCCTTCTCGCGCTGAATGCGAACATACTCCGCATACGAAGTCTTGTAGGGCTCGTCATAGCTTTCCCAGACTTCCATGGGCAGACCCAGAGCCCCTGCCATGACCTCCGGAAAGACGTCGGACTCGGTGACGTACGTCGGCGTCCAGTTTGTTGTGCGGGCAATGTCGTACCACGCTGCGCGTTCCAAAAGCGCCATGGGATACCTCCTTGGTGGAATGTCATGTCTTTTTTGCTTTGCCGTCCCGGTTGCGAAAGGCCACGACCTGGGACGCTTTCCCTCTCGCAAATGCTGTGCCAGCCCGCCGGCGATGCAGGAATGCTGCATTGCAAAATTTGCTGGAACGTGAAGATGCTGGGCGAGTGGCTGGACTAATGGTCGGGATTTCTGCAGCGCAAAAACAAATCGCCCTGCGTGGATTCAGCTTTTTGATGATGTGCGTGCGCTCTTCGCGGCACGCGGTACTTCATCAAGGTATGCTTTTGTTTTTGCTGCAATTTACAGGGGTAGCCGCCCCTAGTATTTATGCGGGTTTCCGGCAGGCGATCATGGGAAATCCCAATGAAATCAAGTATTTGCTGACTACCCTCGGCGCCCGACGATCGCGGGCGGCGGTGGCGGGGAAGGGTGGCGAGCTTCCGAATAGCCGAATGCGGCCCTGAGTCCTCCCGGCTGGAGGAGTACACGGCGGATTTTGCGAGCCCAGAGGTATGAATTTCTGGGCACCGTCCTTTCGAAGCGGGATGGCTATGCCGTACGCCGCCGCGCAAGGGAGTCGGATTGGAGCGCCACCGTGGGCATGAGCCGATGCGCATAGCGCGCGATCGGAAACTCGAAAGTCCCTCGCAGATTGATCCCCTCGAGATGGGTGGGCCCGATATGCCGCAGGTCCACAGCGCGCACTGCCTCGGCCCCGACTCGTTCAAGGATGTCCCAATTGCGTTGCATGTGCATCGTATTCCAGGCCATGACTGCATTGGTTAGCAAGGTCAAGGCCGACGACACAGCCGCCAGCGACGCGTCATGTCTCGCCAGTTCGATCGGTATCTTGCCGTGATGGATCGCCCGCTGGACAATATGCACCGCTTCACCGCGGTTCAACGCGTGCTGCATCTCATGGCGAAATGCGGTATTCGTGAAATAGTCGATCAGGAAGATCGTACGAAACAGCCGTCCGAGATGCACGCCGGCCTCATAAACAATCTGGCCGCGCGCCGCCGCCCCAAAGCGCGTGAGTGCCTGGACTGCAGTGCATTGCCCACTTTGTACGGAGGCGGCAATCCGTACCAGTTCATCCCAGGCGCGCTCAATGAGGTTCAGTCGAACATCGGTGTCGGTGATGGCAACCAGTTGGCTCGGCACGTCATGGTGCCTGGGGACATGCAGGCGCCGGTCGCGCAGGTGGGCGAGTCGCGGACAGAGATCGAAGCCCAACAAACGTGACAGGCTCATCGCGAAATCCGTAAACCCATGTGTATCCACAGCAAGTTGAGCCACGTCGTCCGATCCACCTTGCCGGATCACGCTTTCGATCGCCGCGCCTGCCTGCCGCTCATTAAGCAGAATTGGCTGGTCATAGAAATGCCCCAGCGATCGCGAACGTGAGTGTACATGCCGATCCGACGCGGGTCGGCCCGCGCTTGCCAGACAGAGCGTGTCGTTTCCAACGACATCATGTCCGACGACGCCAGATCGGAGCGTCCCCAATGCTGGGCAACGGGTGCTGGTGCATGAAGGTCAGCACGGCTTCTGCCGCGTGGCGCAGCTTTCGTTCGTCCGCGACACGATGCATCATCTGCCGGATCGCTGGCGGCGACAGCTCCGGCACCATTCTGGCAAGATCCGCAGCCGACATCGACGTGCCATGCGCGAGTATGGCTGCGCAGACCAATAGCAATTCGCTGCGGGCATGCGGCTCCCTCCCCAGCAAGAGCCAACTGAAGTGCGTGGCGCTGTCGATCTCGAGCAGGATCTCAGGAAGCTGGCCGCCGGGGTGCCGCTCGAACAGTGCGTGTCGCAATGTCTCCACCGACGCGGGCGTAGCGCTCGCCACCAAGGGATCGATGTGGATCGCATCGTCAATCTTGAGCTTCCCACACAAGACAGCGTCCCTCAGCTTGACGAGGCCTTCGTCCAGATGCGCGATCACCGGCACCAGAAATGCCTGGGCATCCTGCGGCAACTTGAGATGGCCATAGAAGTGGTTGCGTTTGGCCTTCCAATCGTTGGCGTCGATCAAAAGCGCCGCTTGGCTTCGGAAGGCAAAGCTGTGCGCAAGAAAAACTGAGCCGTTGCGCAGTGCCACCCGTAGAGCGAATAACGTGCCCCACTCGAAGGCGGCCAGCGCCCGCTGACGGTCCTGTTCCTCCATAGCAGGTTGCCAGGCACGGCCAAGTCGAATCGTGATGTGGTCGGGAAGAGAGTCGGCCTTCCGCGCGTAGAGTTCCTGCAGCACGGTCAAGGCGTCGATCACCGGATGCGCCGACTGGGCGGAGAATGGCAGCAGAACCAACTTGCCAAGCAAGGCTCGGGCCTGACGATGCCGTGACAGGAGCTGCATGCGGATCAGGCTGGCACGGCTGGGCGCATGCCGGTTGAGCGCTGCATCGGCCAGCGCCAACAGCTGCTGGCAGAGAGCTTCACGGCTTAGCACGTCATCCGCGGCCAGCGTTTTGACCGCGGTCGCGAACTCTCGCATCTGGGTCTCAGGGTCTGGTCGGCCAGCATCAATCAGCCGCCGAACGTCGTTGACGGATTTCTGAATCCAGTGTCGCAACATGGTCGCCAATTGGTCCGTGGCGGCACATAAAGCGTAACGCAGAAAGCAAGCAGCCTCCAAACGGCGGGGTTGCTGCGCGACTCGCTTGCTCACTGATGCGGGACGATTGGCACAGCGCCTGGCGTAGTAGCGTACCAGCGCTTCATTGCACGCCCTCCGGCCAGTTTCGGTGGATGCCCATCTTGTAAAGGAGTTCGACCTTGTCGAACAATTCCCCCATCTGATGGGTCGAGGTTCGCAGCGGGACGGTCCATAGCCATTGTTGCAGGCTGACGCGGTCGCCGTGCAGGTGGGCCAGCGATGTGCTCCAAACGTCCAGGGCGGCAGCCCCATAGGCGCGCACCAGGGCGACGGCAAGCGCCGTCTCCGCCGTCGCGACGGCCTGACTGATCAGTCTTTTTAGTGCCGCTTCACTCGGTGCGGCTCGGCTGACCCGTCAAACGTTCCTTGACCCAGCGCGTAACATAGCGGCGCTGATGCTCAGCCATCGGACTGAAGCCGAGGGCTTGATAGGCCAGCATTTGGTGGTGTGCCAATGTATCTTTGCGCCCGTCGTAGAGGGCGTTGAGCGTGCCCATATCCGGCGGTGTCACACCGACCTGAGCACCGACATGCGCCCAGAGAAATCTGGGCACTTGCTTGCAGGCATCCAGCGTGCGTCCCGTCATGCGGATGAAGCCGATGTGTACGGCAACGGCCAGGCGATACCAGGGGCTGCGCCGAGCATCAATCAGCGCCCGTTCCTTGGGGGGAGTAGGTGAAGAACGTGGCAAGCTCGAACTCGCTGAGTTCGCGTGGAATCTGCCGCATGCCGAGGTAGGCCAACCGCCAGTGATCCATCGCGCTCTCCCAAGCGTGGGACGGACTGCGGAGGGTAGTGGCAATGAGAAGGGGTCGCAATGCCCTGGCAAAAATGTGCCGTCTAGCTCACCCAAAAAGAGCAAACAACAGCAGACAGCAACCAGACAGCAACCTATTGATTTATTGTGATATTTCTAGGAAATCGCCCGGAAACCCGCATGAATGCTAGGGGCAGCTATCCTGGTAAATTGCACCGAAATCAAAGGGACACCGAGCTGCAGCGGGTGGGGACCGAGCTGGCTTCGTCGCAGCGGCGGGCCGAGCGCGCCGAGGCCGAGGCGGCGCTCGCGCGTCAGCTGCTGGCAGAATTGCGCGGGGCGCTGCACGAGCGGGACGGCAGCGGTCGACGGCGGGGCAAGGCCCGCCCGGCGCCAGCGGGGAACGAGGCCCAGCCCCCACAGCAGCCAGAGCCGGGCGCCCCGGCCGCGTCCTCCGACCCGAATGACGGCCACGACAGCAGTAACAGTACCAATAGAAGCAGCGATGATCACGAACACTGAGCGGGCGGCAGCGATCCGCTGGATCCAGGATCAGATGGCCGACTATGGGCTGACCATGGAGGAGTTAAAAGCGGCGGGATGCTTCGAGCCGCCGCCACCGCCACCTCCTCCTCCAGCACCGGTGGTCTCCTACCGCAACGCCGAGGGGCTCTCCTGGGACGGGCAGGGGGAGATGCCCACCTGGCTCAAGCGGGCGGTCAATGCGGGGCAGAGCGTGGAGTTTTTCCGGGTTGGATAGGCCGCAGATGAATTCGGCCCTCTGTCCAAAGCCGATGCAAGGCTAGCCCCCGGTTGCTCCGGCTTCAACAGCGGATTGGACTGGGGGCCTTATCCATTGTGATGGCGGCTTCCCATTATCTTGGCATTACGCGGAGGAGCCGTGGCCAGTCTCAGCTCATGGATAAAAAGTGGCGTTATAGGCATTCGTGACCTACGCCTCAGATTGGCGCCTGTACGCGCCGTAGCGACTACGGTTTCCATTACCGCCAACACCGGTGGAAGCCGCCTGCGGCATTCCAGTTGACCCGTCCGTGCAAATTACGCGAACGTCGGCCCACGCCTGCTGTTGACAGTGCGACTATTCTCGGTGGAAAATTGACGCATCCCGCCCTTGGCAGTAAGCCGTCCCAACTATCCCGGACGTGCCGAACCCTTGGGCGTTTTGCATTTTTGGGTTCGCAGTTGTGCGGGCCCGAAGGACTACCATGCCGACAGCCATCCTGATCGACGGCGCCTATTTCATCAAGCGCTTCCGTGCGCTGGATCCCGAGCATGCCTATGATCCCGAGCGCGCAGCAGAATGCGCCCATGCTTGGGCGTGCGCGCATCTGGTACCACCGCGGCGTAACGGCGCTCCAGCTGGTCGCACCCGCGAGCTTTATCGGATCTTCTTCTATGACTGCCCGCCGCTGGATAAGAAAATGCATCACCCAATCACTGGAAGGGCGATCGATTTCAGCAAGTCCGAAGAGGCGATCTTTCGCACGGCGTTACATACGCGCCTGCGTGCAAAGCGCAAGCTAGCGCTGAGGCTGGGCCATCTGTCGACCCACACCTCTTGGACCATCCGGCCTGACAAAATAACTGAGCTCCTGAAGCGCAAGATTTCTATTGATGATCTCAAGCCGGAAGACGTACGGGTCGACACCAAGCAGAAAGGCGTCGACATGCGTATCGGCATCGATGTTGCGTCTCTTGCCTTCAAGAAGCAGGTGGATCAGATCGTGTTGATCGCAGGTGATGCGGATTTTGTACCAGCTGCAAAACAGGCCCGCCGTGAGAGGATCGACTTCATACTGGATCCGATGTGGCAGGCAATACCCGAAGGACTGCAAGAGCATATCGATGGGCTACGCTCGACATGCCCTCGCCCACGACGGGGCCGATTGGCGACCCAGCCTAGCGAGGCTATCCCGCCAGGGGATCCCCTGCCCCCCGAGGCGGGCGCCGTATAGTGCTGATTGCCCGATGGATCCATCGGGCGCCTCGCCAATTAACCCTTCGCCAACCATGTCGGCGCCGGCCGTTCGTTCAATGGCGTAACCGGAGGCGTGACGGGCGGTTTGCTTATGAAGCAACTCTCGATTTGAACGCTTACCGTCTGAGGGTCTCGACGGTTTCATTAGGGCCGACAAAGTAGTCGTCAAGCTCCCAGCTAACGTTAGGTATTTCCTATCGTGCAATAGGGCAACCAAGTGCTTCCCATTGATTCGATGGATTAAAGTAACCGTCAGCGGAACCCGTCTGGCGAGTAGAGGGCGGCGATGAGAAGGTAGGGGCTTCACAATCTCTGGGAGTGAAGCGATGGCCGATCAGCGGGAAGGTAAGAGCGGACGAGCCGGGGCAAGGTATAACCGCCACGATGAGCTTTTCGGGCGCGACCTACTGGCGCAATGGGGTAACAGCGGCGGGAGCATCCGCGCCTTCTGCCGGCAGCACGGCTTGGCGGTCAGCACTTTCGGCTTGTGGCGCAAGCGCTTGAGCCATGCGCAGCAATCGCCGGTGGCGCCGCCAATGGCATTGACCGCGGACACGGCATTCATCGCCGCGGCAACGGTCGCAGTACCGACTGTCGTGCCGGCGAGCGACCCGCTACCGTCGAAGTCTCGCGACCAAGTGGTCGTCACGCTCGGCGGCGCGCGTATCGAGCTGAGCGGGGTGCATGCCGAACGCATCGTGCGTTTCGTGCTGGGGCAGTTGGGAGGCGGCCGGTGCTGATCGGCGGCGATGTGCAGGCTTTCATCTGCCGTGACGCGGTCGACATGCGCAAGTCCATCGACGGCCTGTCGTATCTGGTGGAGTCGTTGCTGGCCAAGAGTCCGCTGTCGGGGCACCTGTTTGTCTTCGTCGGCCGCGATCGATCGAAGGTCAAGATTCTGTATTGGGACCGCACCGGCTTCGCGTTGTGGTACGAGCGGCTTTCGCACGGCCGGTTTCCATCGCCCGCGACGCTAGCCCAGCGTGGCTTCACGCTGGCCGAACTGAACGCCTGGCTCGAAGGCATCGAGATCCCGGCGGTTCGACCCCACCGCACTGTCACGGCCACGCGCGTCTTGTGACTTGTAAACCTGTCGGCGCTGGCGCATCATGGCACCATGCTTCCGGTACTGACACCCTCCGACCTGCCAGCCGATCTCGAGGCGGTACGTACTCTCGCGCTGGAGCAGAACCGGCTCGCCCGCACGCTATGGGAGCAACTCGAGATCCTGAAGCACCAGGTCGCGCAGCTTAACCGCGCGCAGTTCGGCGCCAGTTCCGAGCGCCTGCCGGGCCAGGCCGAACTCTTTGCGCAACCGCTGGATTTGCCGACGCCGCCGGCAACGCCGAAGGTGAAGGTGGCGTGCCACACCCGCAAGGGCCGCCCGGCCTTGCCCAAGGACCTGCCGCGCACGCGCATCGAATACGACCTGTCCGAGGCGCAGAAGGCAAGCTTCGACTCCCTGGAGCGCATCGGCGAGGAGCGCAGCGAGACGCTGCACTACGAGCCGGCCCGGCTCAGCGTGATCGAGCACATCCGCTTCAAGTATGTGGCCACCAAGGATGGCGAGTCCACCATCGTGACCGCTGCCGTGCAGCCCTCGCCGCTGCCCAAGAGCAACGCCAGCGCCGGGCTGCTGGCCAGCATCCAGGTCGACACCTTCGTGGACCACCTGCCGATCAATCGGCAGGAGACGCGCTATGGGCGCCTGGGCGTGCACCTGCCAAGGGCCACTCTGTGCGAATGGAAGCTGGCTTCTGCCGAGCTGCTGGCCACGCTGCTGCCGCCGTTGCGCAACCACGTCCTGCAGGCGCCGCGCCTGCATCTGGACGACACCACGCTGCCACTACTCGAGCGCGGGCGCGCCACCACACGGCAGGCCTATCTATGGGGCTACCTCGGGGCCGGGCAACGACAGGAGAACGGCTTATGGGTCGACCACCCACCAGCCGTGCTGTTCGAGTTCGCCGAATCCCGCGCCGGCGCCCATCCCCTGAACTTCCTGCGCGACTATCATGGCTACCTGCAGGCTGATGCCTACAGCGGCCACGATGCGCTTTACCGTACCGGCCGGATCATCGAGGTCGGATGCTGGGCGCATTGCCGCCGGCGCTTCTTCGAGATCGCCAAGGCCCAGAAGACACCAGGGCTGGCCGCGCAGGCATTGGCGTGGATTGGCAAGCTGTATGCCATCGAAGTCGGCATCAAGGACAAGTCACCGGAGCACAAGCTGGCGGTGCGCCAGGCCGAGGCTGTGCCGCTGCTGGCCCAGTTCCACCAGTGGCTGCAGGGTAATGCTGCTCGCCAGGCAGCCGCTGGCGCAAGCCTTCGGCTATGCGCTGCGTCACTGGCAGGCGCTGGTGCGCTACACCGAGAGCGGCATCCTCGAGCCCGATAACAATCGCCTCGAGCGCGCGATCCGCCCGATTGCCCTCGGCAGGGCGAGCTGGATGTTCGCGGGCTCACCGCGCGGCGGGCGCGCCGCGGCCACGATGTATTCGTTGCTGGGCACCTGTCGCCTGAACGGCATCGAGCCCTATGGCTGGCTCAAGGAGACGCTGGAGCGCCTGCCGGCCCACCCGATCAGCCAGGTCCACGAACTGCTGCCGCTGGCGCGCTAACCGCTACACTGCACGTCATGGACATCCCTGACGCTCTGCGCCTGGCCCCAAGTGCCGACCTGTACCGCCTGTATCTGACCATCGGGCGAATGATCAACGATCCCAAGCGTATCCTCGAGGTCCGCAGGCACCTGCATATCGGTATGACTGTGGGTTACGTCGCCGACGATCTCACCCAGCCGGTGCGCCAGGGGCGCATCCTCGAACTGCGTCAGACCCAGGCGGTGGTCCAGGACACCACCAGCGGCCGCCACTGGATCCTGCCTTACGCCGCCGTGCTCGCCGAGCCCACTAGCGCCGCGCAGCAACCGCCGCACGCTTCACCGCCACCACCGGCCCGGGCGCAGCGTGCGGACTTCCGGGTCGGCGACACCGTTAGCTTCACCGACCAGCACATGCGCGAGCGCATCGGCACCATCGTGCGCGTCAACCAGAAGACCGCCTCCATAGAGTGCGACCCGAACGAAGGCCACTGGCGTGTCTCCTTCGCGCTACTGCGCAAGGTCGTCGATCTCTGATTGCTTCGCCATTCACACGATAAGCATGCCTAGACCCAAGTCCGATCCAGATCGTGAAGAGCGAATCACGATGGAAATAGTCGTCGACGCTTACGGTTCAGAGGAGCGGTCGATGGCGTGGTACTACTACCTCGAGGAGCAACTCACCGTTCCGTTTGAAGCTGAGGTTCGCAAGAGATCGCCAACCTCGCCGCTCAGCCCCGGCGAC
>NZ_KB902856.1:0-11853 GCF_000379565.1 Cupriavidus sp. UYPR2.512
GGATGAACGTATTACGGGGTGTGTAGGGCCGATCAGCGGGCTCTTTGTGCCGCCTAATCGCCCGATTGCCTTCCTCATCCACTTTCAAATACCTTCATCGCGTTTTGACGACTGAGATGAGCCCGCAATCCGGCCGCGAACCCAGTCATGAACCTGATGTTTTGAATCGCGCTTCACCTCAACTCCGACGAGCTCCTAGCCGCCGGCTCCGCCATCCACACGCTGCGTCACGCGCGCGACAAGGTGGTGGCCTCCACCCAGGGCAGCTACGACGGGCTGTTCGATCCCGCCCTGCCTGGCCTGACGCTCACCGAGCGCCTGCTGGTCGCACTCTACGCCGCCCGCCTGGCCGGCGCCGCTGACCTGGTGGCCCACTACCGCGCCCGCCTGCAGGCCATCGACGCCAACACGGCTCTGGTCACCGTGGCCGGGCAAGGCAACCCCGACACGCTCGCCGACGCACGCCTGCGCGCCATCCTGGTGTTCACCCGCACGCTGAGCGAGCGCCCGGTGGAAGGCGACCAGGCCGCCCTGAAGACCCTGCCCGCGGCCGGCCTTGCCACACCCGACGTGGTAACGCTGGCGCAACTGGTCGCCTTCCTGTCCTACCAGGTACGCCTGGTGGCCGGACTCAAGGCAATGCAGGCGCTGGGCGCCGGCGAACCGGCCACCAAGGCCGTTGCCGCCACGGCCGGCACCATGCTGCCGAACCCGATCCGGGCGCATGGCTTCACCAATGAAGTGCTGGACTGGAAGGCCTGGCTGGATGTGGTCGGGATCGACAGCGCCACGCCCGGGCAGATCGCGGTGCTGGAGGAAAGCCATCCCAAGGCCAAGGTGTCAGACTACTACCTGTTCCTGGTGCACCAGCCCGAGATCCTGCGCCAGCGCTCCACCGCCTTCAACGCCATCATGTACGCGCCGGGCGGCATGCCGCGCGCCGAACGCGAACTGGCCAGCACGGTGGTGTCCCGCATCAACGGCTGCGTCTACTGCGCATCGGTCCATGCGCAGCGCTTCGAGCAGCTGGCCAAGCGCAACGACGTGATCCGCCAGGTGTTCGACGATCCCCGCACCGCCGGCACCACCGCGCGCGAACAGGCGATCGCGAAGTTCTCGATCGAACTGACCGAGCAACCGGCGGAAGTCACTGCCGGGCAGCTCAAGCCGTTGCGCGACGCGGGCGTTACGGATGCGGAAATCCTGGACCTGATCCACTCCGTCGCCATCTTTGCGTGGGCGAACCGGTTGATGCTGAACCTGGGCGAGCCGGTGTTTCCGGAGCCGTCGGCACAGTAAGGCGTCAGGCGCCCGCGGCAATGCCGCCCGCCAGCTGCAGCGTGCTGCCCCGCAGTTCGATCTTCACGGGATCGGTCTTCTTCCACTGCTTCTTCGGCACGACCAGCTTCCAGGCGCCATCCTTGTCCGGGCTGCGGAACAACGCCACCACGCCGACATATTCCGTGTCGGCGTGCATCGGCTCACTCAGACTTACGCTCGCCTCGGGGCGCAGGACCACGTCGCGGCTGGCGAGCAGGTCGGGCTTGAGCGATTCGAGATCATTCGCCTGCATTTGCGCATAGCTGAGCTGCTCAAACGTTTTTGGTTCCTTCAGCTGGTAGACGCGTACAACCGTCGACAGCGATTGTCCGGCGCCGCTGGTATTGAGCGACGCACGGCTGGCAAGGTCCAGGTTCATGGTCTTGACCTGGGTCGTGAAGGCCCATTTCGCTGCCTCGACCGTGCCATCCTTGACCGCCTGCCCTACGCCGCATCCCGCGAGCAAAAGCATGGCGGCAAGCACCGCGCATCGATTCCAAATCTGACGTTTCATGGTCTGGTTCCTGTCTTGCTGGTTTGCTTTCGGATCTTGTCCATCGGTACCTTAGTGCGCCATGACCGCTGCCGAACCATGCCCGGTCCAGGTGCCGAGCTGTACACGGGTCACGGTGAGCGCCGCGCCCGAACCGTTCAGTTGCGACGTGTAGCCGAGGCTCACCTTGTCTGAGTTCAGCGCTGGCGCCGGCATCAGCGCGGCGTCGACACGCATTTCCAGGCACGCATGGGCCGCGTAGCCGAGATAGAAGCGCAGCAGCGCCGTCACCTCGCGATGCTGTAAGTGCCCTGGCATCAGGGCCAATACCCCTTCGCGGGTTCGCGGCGTGATCACCACGCGCACGGTGTTGGCGCGATCAAAGAAGCCTCGGCCAAGGACGCAGTTCTCACCTAACGGCATGGGCTCGGCTGTGTCGATGCGCACCCACATGGCATGGAACTCTTCCACGCTGATCCGGGCGTCCGGCACGGCATGCTGCAGCACGCCGGCAAGGCCTTCCGCCGTGCGCGTGCGCTGGCTGGCCAGGCCCAGCATCGACAGCAGCTTGCGCGTGCCGACGTCGCGCTCCACCGGGGCCTGCCCATCCGCCCGGCCAAGGCCCAGCCCGAGCAGGCTCAGCAGGAAGCGCGAAACGTCGTCGTTGCCGCCCGGCCGAAAGCCCACGGGATAGCGATACTTGCGGCCGACCCGGTAGAACTGCGTAACAATTCGGTGGTGAAACAGATCGAGAAACGCCGCCAGCGGCTCGGCCCCGTCGCGGCGCTGCGCAATCTCATCAACGAAGTAAGACGGCATCCGCGCATCGACGCCATACAGCCCGAGGAAGGTCGTGCGTATCACCGGTGGGCGTTCGGGATGGTCGCTGTCGCGCTCCACCGCGGCAATCTCGCGTGCGGGGAACCCGAGCGCACCGTGTGAACGAAACCGTACCACTTCATTGGCCGGCGAATCCGTGGTGCCAAGCGGTGGCCGCCGCGGCGCCGACCGTTCGATCAGCTCGCACAACCGGAACAGATTCATCTGTGGCGCGGCGGCCAGCAGCGCCTCCAGCAAGGCACCGGCCGCGCCGGCCGTGACAGCGGAATCCATGCTCAAAACGGTGCCCCCTCGCCCTTGCTGTCCGGCCACGCGACACGCTTGCCGCCGGGCTGCGACACGACCACCAGCCGCGTATACAGGTTCACGGAGGCGTAAAGGGACAGGAACCGGTTGAGCATCTCGCCGAACAGCTCCACATCGCCGCCGCCCGCAAAGCGGGTACTGTCCAGCGCCACCTCAATCTCCACCCCGCGCAGCAAGCCGCCCTTGACCAGTTTCTGCAGCGGCCGGTGCCGCACCTCGGTGATGGCGTCGATGCGCCGCCGGTTCAGCTCTCCCTCGGTCCAGTCATAGAGCGCGAGGCTGCCGCGCAGGATCCCTGCATCGAGCAGCGACAGGTAGTTGGGCGCAAGGTGCGACAGCACGCGCCAGTGGAAACGGTCGCCGGTCGGGGGATACACCGGCAGCGTCGGGGCGGTCAGGTTGCGCACCGTGCCGATGTTGGTGAAGCCGCCGCGCATGCGCGTGATGCCTGCCTCGCGCAGGCCCTTGCGCGGCAGCATGCCATTGGTGCCCGTGACCGACAGCGACAGTGTTTCCTGGAGCAATTCAGCCTGCCGCTCCCAGGCATGCCCGCCAAGCACCACCCAGGTGTCGAACCGGCCCGAGGGACCACGGCGCATGCGGGTGTGGAAGTAGCGCTCCGGCATCTCATGGCGCAACATGCCGCCACGGTGGCGGAAAGCCGCGAACGGCGCGTACTCGAACCGCTCGCCGCTGGCCACCTCGAAACCGCGCACGCTGTCGACCGAATAGGCCTCGACATGGTGGCCGTGATGTTCCATCGCGCGCACCCGATACTCGGTTTCGCGATGCGTCACCGAGACCGGATCCGCCTCCAGCTCGAACAAATTGATGATGGGCGTGCAATAGAGCCGCACGTTCTCGGCCGAGAAATGGATATCGTCCGGGAACGGCCGGGCCAGCACCGCCTCCACGTCCACATACCCGGCATCGGGCGGGATCGCACCCATGTCCAGCCCCAGCAGGTCAACGAACATGAACTTCTCGGGGAAGGTAAAGTATTCCAGCAGCAGCTGGTAGCCGCCGAAGGCGTTGTCCGCCTTGGGCCACAGGCGTTCGCCGGATGCAAAGCCCGCCGGCTCAAGGCGCAGGCCCGGCATCGGCTGCGGTGTGCCGGGCCGGTCCGCCGGCTCACCGGGCACCCGCACCTGCATCGCCAATGGCTTCGCTGTCAGCGCGGCGTACAGCGCCAGCGCCACCGGGCGGTCAGCATGCAGGTACAGGCGCAGGCGCGGCACCTGCCATGGCTCGCGGCGCCCTTGCAGCGGCAACGCAAGCCGCAGGCGGATCACGCAGCGGCCGTCTTCGCGCGCATAGGCTTGCGCCTCGGTCAGCCGCAGCGGAAACAGATCGACCGCTTGCGTGGTCCGGTAAACGCACTCGACGAAATCACCCTCGCCGGCCGTCTGGCTGCGCATGGGGCTGGGGATCGGGATGGGATCTGACATCACCTCCAGCCCGGCCGGCAGCGTTTCATGCCGCTGCACCGCGCCGGCGACCGGCGACAGCTCCAGGATCGACAGCGACGGGATCATGCGCAGGTAGTGGGGCCACAGCATGCTGACCAGCCCTTCGGTCAGCTCCGGCAATTCATCGTCGAGCTTATGGCGCAGACGGCCCATCAGGAAGGCGAAGCCTTCGAACAGGCGCTCGACATGCGGGTCGCGCTCGCCGATGCGGTCGATATTGAGCATGCGCGCGCGATCCGGGAACGCCTGGGCGAACTCCTTGCCCGCCTCGCGCAGGTAGCGCATTTCTGCCTCGTAGTAGCGCAGAATCTCGTTGTCTTGAGTGGGATGGTTCATGGGAGAGTTGCTTCGCTTGCCAGTCAGGCCAGGGCCACGGCACGCGCCGGGTCAATCGCGGTCAGGTCGCCCACCAGGGCTTCGATGCGCTGTGCCAGCGCGGCCTTGTCGGCGTCCTTGCGGGTCATGCGTGCCCTCAGCAGCCGCAGCTGCTGCTGCTTGGCCTCGAACACCAGCGAGGGTTCCCACGCCGCCAGTTCAAAGTGCTGCGCGGACAAGTCCAGCGCAGCCAGCAGGTGCAAGGCGGTATCGGCGCGGTCGGCACGCTCGGCCACGCGCGCCATCACCAGTTGCCGGATAAATCGGTCGCGCCCGCCATCGGACACCGGCAAGCCTTGGAACCAGGCGAAAGCGGCATCCAGGCTTTGCTGGCCGGCAAGTTCGGCTGCCTGCGCCTCGGTCTCGGCCCAGTCGGTGCTGGCCGAGGCCACCGATACCGGCGCCGTCATCTCGCCGCGCTCCACGTCCCGCACGGTGGCATGGCGCGCAATCCATGCGAGCGTGGTGTCGTCCGCGAATGGCGAGCCATCGGCAAAAGCCAACTGCTCGAGTCCAGGCAGCCGCTCCAGCATCAACGCACAATCCGTTGCCAGCAAGTCGCGCACGCATGCGTACTCGCCGCCCGCCTGGTCCTGCCCGACAAATGCGTAGTACTGCAGGTCCAGCCAGAAGTGATTCGCCCCTTCGGCGAAAGCCTGTTCGACCCGATCGAGCAACTCCGGCCATTGCTTCTGCAGCAGCAGGCGCTTGAGCTGGGCGCGCAATTCCGCGCGCGGCCCCAGCAAGCGCGTCTTGCCGCAGGTTTCGTGCGGGGGAACCTCGGTAAGCGTATCCCATCGCACGCAGCGCATCAGGCGGTAGGCGGCAAGGTAACCCTGTGGCTGTTCGCGCAGGAACAGCGCCATCTGCCGGGCACGGTCGAGGAGCTCGCGCGTGGAAGCGACCTCGCCGCCAGTGGGCAAGGCTGAAGCGAGCGGAGGGTGGCGTGCCTTGGACGGTTCAGCCGTGGCATCCGCGAGCGCGGCGGACGCGGCTTCGACACTACCCGCCACACGCTCCTCGAAGCGCCGAAAGAGTCCGTCGAGCGCCGGCCGCGCGGATTGCGGCCACTGCGCAGTGCGCTCCAGGATCAGTGCCAGCGCTGACAGCGTTCGCTCCAGCGGCGCATCAGACAGCCCCTGCACGCGCTCAAGCCGGCTGGTGAAGGTCGCCCCCGCCAGCCATTCAAGCGCCGCCTTGCGGCTTTCCGTCCGCGCCGGCAACAGCTCGGCACCAAACCTGTCGACCAGCGCCGACAGCAACTCGAAACCGTCGCTGACCCCTTGCGCGCCATCGCGCCGCATGCGCGCGTAGACATAGTAGGCTGCAAGGCGCACGTCCTTGGCGGCAGACTTCAGCAGCTTTTCAGCCAGATCAATAATCAGCGTATCGTTGATGTCCGATAGTTTTGCCACCTCGTCCTTGATCGCGAGGAAGTCATCGTCATAGCCGGGATCGCTGCCAACTGCAGCGTCCGGGCGGATCGGCTGCAGCCACGGCTCCCAGCGGGCCTGGGTGGAACGGGCAAGATCCGCGGGGGCGCGCGCGCCAAAGAGTGCGTTGAGGAGATTGGCAAGCATGGATTCCTTCTGCGCTGTGGCTATGTGCGTTCACGGGGCGCAACGCCGGCAACGGCCTGCTTTCGCTCGTCCGTGAAGATGCGCGCCGGCAGCACGAAGCCGCGCAGCGCCAGCATCTCCAGCGGGCCCTGGCCCACTTCGGTACGCAACTGATACCGGATCGGATAGGACATCCGCGCGGGTGCGGGGAGCTTCGCGGCGCGTGCCGTGAGGCTGTCCCCATCACTGTCAGCACTGCTGTCCGCATTCGCCTTGGATTCGGGCGTGTCAGGCACGCCACGCCAGGTCAGTTGATAGGTTGCGCTGTCCAGCGGCTCGACCTGCGCCCGCTCCAGCATCCGGACCAGTCCCCAGCGCCCGCCGAACTCATAGCTTTTGTTGGTGCCGGCCTGCTCGGTCTGCCATTGCAGCCGGGTGCCCAGGTCCTGCAGGTTGGCGGCCGGCCAGTGCATCGCCTGCCAGGTTTCGCGCTGGTTGTAGTAATGCAGCTTCTGGCCGTCGAGCATCAGCACGGTGTCGGTCAGCCCCGGCGTCGGGATCGGCCTCACCTCAAAGCGATATTGCGGCTCCCCTTGTGCCAGCATATGCGCAGCGATGCGCTGCAGGATGTTGACCGCCTTGAGGAAGGCCGGATCGAACGACAGCGCCTGACCACCCGTCGCCGCAGGCACCCATTGATCGCCCTGCAGCGCCAGCACGCCGGCCAGCTGGGTGCCGAGGAACGCGCCTATCAGCCCGCCTTGCGGGCTCAGGAAGCGCGCCAGCTCGGGCAGAGAAGCGTCATTGGCGGTATCCGCAAACGGATAGCGGCCGGCAAACGACCTGCCCCACGCCACCGCGATGCCCTGCCGCCAGGCATCGTTCAGGCTGGCTTGCGCGGGCTGCAGCACCCTCTGCGTCGCCTGCGCGATCGGCCGCACGAACAGCGCCTCGCCCATGCCCGCCCATTGGTTCCCCAGGCTGGCGGCGATCAGTTGCGCATAGGCCTGCGTATCGGCAAGCTCAGAACCCTTGCCCTGGAACAGCGCTTGCGCCATCTGGCGCGCCTGGGCGTCGGCATCCGCGCTATTGGTGACCTGTTGCAGGCGCAGGCGCAGCGCCGTTGCGCGGTCGAGAAAGCGCTGCAGGCTCAGGTCATCGTTGCCGCCCCGCCCGGCCTGGCCCTGCCCCACCAGCCGCAGCACCGGCCCAAATGCGGCACCGAGCGGGCCCGACGCATCCGGCCTGCCCGCTTCGGGCCCCGCTGCCTGCTTGCCCAGCAAATCCTGCGCCTTCGCCACCAGCGTATCGGACAGGCTGTCCTTGCGCGCCCCCGCGCCGCCCTGGTACTCGAGCGACTTCATCAGCGCAATCACCGGCGACTGGCGCGCATCCGCCATCAGCTTCAGTTGCCCGATTGCGGCCGGCAGCGTGCGTGCCGGCTCCCATTGCAGGCTGTTCATGAAGTCTTGCCAGTGCTCCGCATAGTCGGCGAAGTACTGCTCGGTCAGCGCGGCTTGCAGCGCCTCGGGGGAGCGGGCCCCTGGCTGCGGGATGACGCCCGCGCCTTGCAACACCCAATCGCTGGCGACCTCCGTATGCTTGGCGGCCTGCTCAATGGCGGGCGCGATGTAGCCCTCATAGGCCTGCCGGGTAAAGACACCAGGTACAGTCGCCGCGGCACGCACGAGCCCTCGGGGATCGGTACCGGACGTAAGCACTGCGAGGGTCTGGTCCGGGTACTTGCTGTTGTTGTCCCCGAACGTAGTCAGGATGCCTTGGTAAATCGTTTCCTCGGCATTGCGCTGCCCGATGACCGCCAGCAACGTCTGGCGTGCACCGGCCACCAATTCCGGTCGCGGCTCGATCGCCCAGCCTGGATTCGCCTTCAGATGACGGGCATGGAAGCCGAGCAGGCGCTCGGCAAGATCCTGCTGCGCACCGGGCGTTACGCGCGCATCGGTCGACCAGTGCTGCACCAGCTGCGGCACCAGGAACGCCGCCTCGGCACGTTCAGGCTGGGCCAGCATCAGATAGGCCTTCAGCACTTGATGACCGCCCAGTGCCCACTTGCTAGTCTGTTCGTTCAATGTCGCGGTTTGCATCTGCCCAAGATCGACCAGCGACGCCTCCAGGTCCTGCTGCACCGGCGTCGTGAGCAAATGGCGGCTGGCCTGCGCATAGGGCTTCCACAGGGCATTCAGCACCTCCTTGTCCCGATTCAAGCCGAAGCGCGTGGCTAGCAGTGCGTGATGCTGAGTACGGTATTCGTAGCGCTCGATCTGCTGCTGCAAGGCCAGCAGCGCCCGCAGGCGGGCCGCCGCATCAGGTGCGCCGTTGAGATCGGTCACGGCTTGCCGCGCGGCACGCACATCCCGGCTGTTCAGCATCCCGGACAAGACCATGCCAGCGCTCCACAGTGCAATGGACGCCAGCCCGAGCGCACAGAGCACGGTCATCGGGTGTCTGCCAGTACGCCGACCTGGCTGGCGCCGCGCGGCTTCGCTCAGATACGACCAGAGGGGAAGATCAGCGCCAGGTTGTGTCTCAGAATCCGTCGGGCCAGCAGCCGGAGATGGCGCGAACACCACGCCGGCAACCGGAAGCCGCCGGCGCTGGCCGGTCGTCAGGCTGGCGATCCAGTCGGCCATTGGCTTGGCGCGGGCATCGAGCCGCTGCGAGAGCGTGCCCATATAGCGGTCCGCCTCATTCTTGATCAACTGCGCTACGCTACGCTGAGCCAGCGCATCGCGCAGGGTCTGCAGCGCATTGTCGATGGCTGTAGCATTCGCGTCCCGCCCCAGTGCACAGCCAATGACCGTGGTATTGCCATCCCCTGCAGTGTCACCGCCGGAGACATCGAGCACGTACACCGGAGCGGACCAGCGCAGGATTTCGGAAATGTGCGCCAGCGTCATGCGGCAGGGATGGGCGCCCGGGCGTTGCGCGAGTAAGCTGGTGTCACCGTTGATGGTGAGGATGACCGCGTCGACCGGGCGGCGACGGCGCAGTTTGTAGAGTTGTTTTAGCCAGGCGGTGTCGGGGCGGCCGTCCTTCCCGCTTCGAGCAAAAAGCAGCACCGCATCGTTTGTGACTAGCCACCCTTGGGCAGTTAGCGCTGGCAGCAGCCCAGTGATAGCGACGTCGTCACCGGTCAGCAGCAACCATGGACGGCGACAGCGATAGCGCCACCCCAGTTCCTCCCGTAGCACTCGACGAAGTTGCTGAAGCGACCCTGCAGCGGATCCCATTAGCCTCTGGCTTTCAGCGAGGCTGCCTTGGGTTGTTCCAGCCATGTCCGTTTGATGAACACGCAGCCATCTTCCAAGCGAGCGGACAGCATCCATCCAGCGCGCCCAGCGGTCAAGCGACGCGACCACTGCCAGCACCAATGCGGAAATGGCGACTACCGACAACCACCAACTGCGCTCCTCGGGCGTGTTGATGCCTGCGTACTCGCCCCAGAAAACAATAGCCAACATAGCAAGCAGTGAAGCGATCAGTATCGAGACAAGATCTAACGGCAGTTTCTTCATCGCTTAATACAAGATTTCAGGCAGGCAACTGCGAGGCACTCTCGAACGATACTCACCGGGATACCGCTCATACATCCATATACGAGACGTGCTGGGAGGCGAGCAGGAGCGGACCCGGCTTGCAGCGGCATACACATAAGTCGTCGCTCAATGCCGCTTCACGGCCGTCCGGTCCGGTCATCGCCATGCGTGGACCCACGCAGACGATCTGTCCGACTGTTTTGCAGACCGGGCACCAGACCGGATCACTCTCATAGGCCTGCTCCCGGCCGCCCAGGAGATCACTACCCTCCCCGCCTGTGACAATGCCCCCGGCCGTTGTTGAATCCCCTTTCCTGATGTCGTAGCGTCTTACCAAGATTCGCTCCTTGTTTGTGACCTTTTTATCGATAATCCCAGCCCATTACGTTGGCGACTCTGAAAGGATTGGGCCTGGCCCCAGTCCGTCTTCCACCCGCCGCACAATCGCGGCATTCACGCTATCCATCTGGCCACAGAATAGAATCTGATTCGGAGCAGCCGCAGACAATGACTTTGCGCCGCAGGCGACTGCAAGCCACGGCGCGGCAATGCCCGCATGCCCAACCGTCTGGTCCAGATCCGTTGGCTTTACACTGAGTTTCAGGTTCAAAGCTGTCGCACGCAGAATGCCAGTCTGCGCTGAACCAAGACCGGTCTGCCAGCCGCCGATAACCTGCGATGCCTCGAGCTCACCCCACTGCAACGCACGACATATAGCGTCATCCAGTTGGTCGAGTGGTCCTTGAACCGGGCGATGCAGATTGCCATCGCAAGCAACTGCATTCCGGCTTGCCTGATCTCCTGGCATGAGCAAAACAGCCACACCGGCTTCCGCAGCGCCGACAGGCGGCGTTTCACTCAGTAGTGGATACAGTTGAATTGTGACGAAGAGCCTTGCCTCGCATTCATGGCCGGCAGCAAGTTGATCTAGCCAACTGTCAACGGCATCGAGCTGCACGGGCTTCGCATCGTCAATGACATGCATTCTCCGAAGCCGTCGTTCCACCCAACACTGCTGCCAGAGTTCCAGATAATCCTTGCGAGACAATCCGCCTGACACCCAGAGATGAACGCCAAGATCAGTTGGCGATGGCAGCGATGCAAGACGCTCAGCCATTTCCTCAAGCAGTTCCGAAAATAGCCAACACACTACCTTCATTTGGCGCGACTCGTCGTCTTTCCTTGCTCCGGATTTGAGCTCCACACCAGGCACATGCAGCCAGCGTGCCTGGACGGGATCGCCCTCACTGAAGATCGGATTCAGGGACTCGAGTCTTACCACGTCGGACTTAATGCTCTGCACAGCATTCTCGGACCGGTCAGACGAAAATCGATGTGCCGTGCCAACTACCGCTAAAGGTCGCGCTGCCGCCTCCAAGATGCCCGCGTTGTAATCGCAGACGGCTTCATTGCGCATCAACACGTCGAGTTTGTGACCCTCGTAAAGCGCATAGCGACGAAGTACGGTCAATCCGGCCACTCCCAATGGAAGAAGGAAGAGGCTTATCCAGAACCGCCAGGTATTCGTCGCCAGGTGCTTCGGCCAAATCAACAGAACGGCCAAGCCGCATCCAACCGCCATCAGAATGAAGGTCAGCCCCCAGAATAGCCGGGAGGGCGGAACTTCCGCGATCGCGACTTCCTTGGGTAGAAGCGAAAAATCTACCGCCATGCCTTGCCCTTACTCATGGGTCGGTAAGTTAGTCGACAAGTTGGAACTTCATGGGCCCTGCATCGGTCGGATCGTGCATGAAGCGAGACGGACGGACATTTGATCATCAGACGCTGGAGGCGATTCGCCTCATGGCGATTGAGCGGGTTCGTGAAGGCGAGCGGCCGGCAGACGTGATTGCCTCCTACGGATTCAATCGCACCACGATCTATAAATGGATAAACGCTGCCCTTAAACCGGGCGTGGGTATCAATGCGCTGCG
>NZ_KB902857.1:0-11761 GCF_000379565.1 Cupriavidus sp. UYPR2.512
AGGAACCAAGCCGATCATGATGATCCTCCTGAAAGGGAATAACTGCCCAATTAGGGGATCATTTTTTATGTGCAGTTTGGCGGAACGGCCAGCNTTGCGCAATCCCGCTGCTCCGGCACCAATTAGCAAGTTGCTCGAACGGACCTCAGCATAATTCGCGGCTGCGCATAATTTCGACCGAGAGCAACAGCCCGCAACGCCCGCTCCGCGGCGTTATTGTCGATCTCAACGCGACCATCGCTGGCATACAGCGTTAGTGCCTCCCACTGATTCAACGCGTAGCCAATGGCCTTCGCGGTATCGCTTTTGGACGACACCTTGCTCAGCGTCGAGCGTAGCCAGATCTCGAAGGCTTCCAGCAATGGACGCGCCCGTTCCTGTCGGACGCGCCTTCGCTCGTCGGGAGGCTTCCCGCGGATATCAGCCTCAATTGCGTAAAGTTCACCGATCCGGCGCAGCGCCTCAGTGTTGACGTCGTTCCTGCGTGCCAGGTACAGATCGTGGAATTTTCGTCTAGCGTGGGCAACACATCCAGCCTCTTGCACATCGCCGTCTTTATAAATGGAGTTGTAGCCTGCGAATGCGTCGGCTTGCAGGATTCCCCTGAAGCCTTTCAGATGAGTTTGCGGATATTCGCCTGACCGACTCGGGCTGTACGCGAACCAGACGGCTGGCGCGTCCACCGAACCAGCGGGCCTGTCATCACGTACATAGGTCCAGAGTCGGCCTGTCTTGGTCTTTCCATTTCCGGGTTCAAGTACCGGTACCGGCGTATCGTCGGCGTGGATCTTCGAGGCCGCCATCACGTACTGCCGAATTGCATCGACCAGCGGGCGTAATAGTGCGCTGGCCTGTCCGACCCAATCGGCAAGTGTCGATCGGCTCAACTCGACACCATCCCGCGCGTATATCGCCGACTGCCGGTACAGGGGAAGATGGTCGCAGAACTTTCCAACCAGGACATGGGCGAGCAGGCCAGGACCCGGCATACCGCGATCAATGGGCCGGCTGGGTGCAGCCGCTTGCACGATGCAGTCACAGCAAGCGCAGGCCTTCTTTGGTCGACGATGGCGAATCACTCGCCAATGCCCGGGCACGTACTCGAGCTGCTCGGCGATGTCTTCGCCAAGCTCGTTGAGCGTTCCGCCGCACTGCGGACAGCACACATCATCAGGTTGATGGACGATATCTTCGCGCGGTAAATGATCAGGGAGCGCTCTGCGTCCAGTCGGCTTGGTCGCATCCTTTGAGCGCTGCTTGCTTGTGTCGAGTGCCCCGGCGCCTTCGTCGGCCTGCAGATCTTCCAGGCGCAATTCCAGTTGTTCAATCTGGCGATCAAGCTTCTCGGATTTTCGCCCGAATTGCATTCGTTGGAGCTTTGCGATCCACAGCTTCAGGCTCTCGATTTCCAGCGCTCGATCTGAGAGCGTCCTCTGAAGCGTCGCGACCGTGTCACGTAGATTCTCCACGTCACTGTCGCGCTCACGAAGCGCCGCTTCCCGCGCCAGAAGAAGGGCCTTCAAGGCGTCGATGTCGTCGGGAAGTGAAGCATTGCTGGAGGTCATGCACGCAGTCTAGGCGCCAACATCGCTCCACATGTGTGTTGTCACAGACGTTTACAAAGCACTGCACGGACGGGCGGCATCGATAGGCTGCCGCCAGTCGAACCCCTCCAACAGAAGGCCAAGTTGCGCGTTTGTCAGAGCCACCACGCCACCTTCGGCGCGCGGCCAGGCGAATCGACCTCGTTCCAACCGCTTGGCAAACAGGCACATTCCACCGTCGCGCCAATACAGGCACTTGAGGAGATCACCACGTTTGCCTCTGAAGAGAAACGCGTGGCCAGAGAATGGGTCTTTCTGCAGGACTGTCTGTACTTTGGCAGCCAAGCCATCGAAGCCGCATCGCATGTCCGTAAATCCTGCGGCAACCCAGATCCGGGTGTTCGCCGGCGGCGCCATCATTAGCTCAGGCACTGCACCACCATGCGAAGGACATCCGGATCGACTCGGCCTTCAATACTGACCTGGCCCTTGGCCAGTTGCAACCGGATGACCCCGGTGGGCGACGCTTCCGACGACGCCTCGACTCCGGAGCCTCTGACTACAACGGGGAACAGCACTGGCGCGTCGCCAACATGGGGGACGCCGAATTGGCCTGCTCGAAGCATGCGGCGCCAGCGAAAGACCATGTTCACGTTCAGACCGTGTTCCAACGCCAGCTTCGAAACCGACACGCCTGGCACGCACGCAGCTTCTGCAAGCCTTCGCTTCAGTTCGATCGGGTGATTGCGGCTGCCGCGCATGCGGCCACCACGCTTTGCCACAGTATCCAAAGTAGTCCCCGCCAGATTTTGATGGGAACTACTCTGGATAGGTTCGCCTCTCGCGTCTACACGGCCATTAGCGGACGGTTACGTACGTTGCGATGCGCGAGCGCGGGCACGTCATCAGGCCGGGTTGCGGAGACTGCGGGCGGAGGTTCGGAAACAGGCGGTACTGGATTGCCAGGAGTCATCGTCCGGATGATCTCGCCTGGCTTGGATGCAGCGCGCGCTGCGCGGCCCGACACCGGTAGTGGGTGAAGGCCTGACCGGATGTACAGGCGTTACCGACCGGCCAATGCAGTCATTTGCGCAGGGCGATGGCCAGCATCTCGGCAGTCGCACAAATGGTCTTCCCCGCCTTGAGGGTCATTTCGACCCACACCTTGCGGCCCTCGACCGAGTTGAGCGTGCCGGACACCGTCAGTTCCTGGTATTGCGGCGTCGGAGCCAGAAAATTGACGCGCAGTGACGCGGTCACGAACCTGCCTAAGGGTCCCCCGGGGTCCTGTGAGTGCTGCCGATGAAAGGCAGCGGCGGAAGCGGCACCATGACAGTCGAATAGCGACGCAATCATTCCCCCGTATACGTTCCCTGGCACGCCACCGCTGTACATCGGGTCCGGCGTGAAACGGGAGACAGTTTCCGCGCCGATCAAATAAGTCTTCTGCCCGTGCCCGTGTGGATTCGCGACGCCACACCCATAGCAGTGACTGTTCTCGGGCGAATATTCCTTCTGGATCCAGACGTCATCGTGTTCGATATTGCTCATGTCAAGAGGCGATAGTGGCTGTCCCGGAGCTTCGCAGCAGAGGAGACATGGGTATTGGCGATGCCTCCGAGGCTAAAAGCGGCCCCGCTCATGTGCAATTGAATCGCAATTCAACGCGCTCGCCCGGCGCGCCCGTTGCGGACTCAAGTGGGGCTCGACGAAACGGAGCCTTCCTAGTATTTGGCCACACTGAACCGCTTCGCTTCCTGCCACAGCGCCTTGGCCGCCGGAGAGAGCTTGTTCTCGCTCAGGCATGCCAGGCCGATACTACGGCGGGTCTGGGGCTGAAGCGGTGCGTACAAGACACCGGGATAGGTCTCGGGGACCGCCAGCCGCGCAAGAATCGAGACACCCTCGCCTCTGGACACATACTCCAGAATGGACATGATTTGCAGCAGCTCATGCGCGATCGTCGGACGGCACCCATGGCGCGCGAAAAGCCTTTGAATGAGCTTTTGTGAACCCGCACGCGTCATGATGAAAGGAAAGCGCGTCACGTCGGCGAGTTGAACTTCAGGCTGGGTGGCAAGCTCATGGTTGGCAGGCAGGACCGCGACCAGTTCGTCAACCGCCAGGGTGATGGTCTCGAAGTCGGGCTTCGGCAACGTGACCGCTGCAAGTTCGATACGTCGCTCGATCAGGTCCTGGCTGGTTTCCTCATCCGGACGTTCGGTCACGACCACGCTGACACCGGGATACTTGGCCCTGAAATGTTGCAGCAGAGCCGGTAGTGCATGAAGCGAGGCGCTTGCGCCAAAGGAGCCGACGCGTATGAGCCCGGTTTTCAACTCGGCTCCCGCGCGCGCCGTGGCCGTGACAAGCTGCAAGGAAGCGAAAACGTCCCGTACATGCGGCAACACCTGTTCACCAGCGAAGGTCAGAGACAGCCCGCTCTGGTTTCGCTCGACCAGCTGGACGCCAAGCGCATCTTCCAGCGCACGCAACGCGTGACTGGTGGCAGATGGCGTCATGCCCAGCTTCGCTCCTGCCCCGGCAATGCCGTCGGAAGAGACCAATGCCAGAAGAAGCTCCAGTTGACGCAGTGTTGGTTGCTGATATCTTTTAGACTTGGGCATCGACGATCCAGAGGCAGAACATGTGGCGTTGAGATAGATTTCATCCATAGCCATGGATCGTTGAAAGTAGCCTCATTAGGCAGATGTGTCAACGGCGTTGCGTATTCGCAGCCCGTGTGCGACATAGTGACCAGCAGGACCATGGCAGGCACCCATCCCAACACATTGGCGGCGTACTGCATGCAGATGATCCGAAGCGTGCAATCAGACCCACTGGATAAAGGTCTGAACACCCATTGTAAAGGCGCGACGGTTGTTTCCCATAAGCACAATGCCCGAAGATAGGCATCGGCCAAAAAATCGCTCACTTGCGCGGCAGCACCGACGTCAATTGCGAGATCGTGCGATCCAGCATTCGTGGACACGCCAGATTGGCCCGCATGAAAGCGTGGCCCTCCTTGCCGAACTTCGGTCCGCGATCAAACCAGACGCGGGCCTGGGTCAGCAGGAAGTTCTCGAAGAAGTCTGCGGGCGGCAGTTGCATATCCCGGCAGTCAATCCAGGCCAGATAAAGAGAATCCGAGCCCAGCACGCGGATCCCGTCGACACGGCTGTTCACCTCGGTCCGGAAGTATTCACGGTTGGCGGCCACCTGGCTTACCAGCGCGTCTACCCATTGGTCACCTGACGTGTACGCTGCCTCCGTTGCCATTGCGCCTACCATGTTGACGTGCGCATTCATGTTCCGCTCGATCGTTCGTTGGATCTCGTCCCGCTTATCTTTGTCAGAGATGACGATGTTCGCGCACTGCAGGCCCGCCTGGTTGAAGGTCTTGCTTGCCGAGATGCATGTGACACTGTTTTCGGCATACGCGTCGCCCAGCGATGCGAAGGGCGTGTGCTTCTTGCCACCACCAAAGACGAAGTCTCCATGAATTTCATCGGATATGACGAGCACACCATGGCGACGACAGATCTCGCCCATGGCGCGCAAACTCGTCCGGGCTCCAGACATTCCCCGTGGGATTGTGAGGATTGCAAAGAATGAAAACTTTGGTATCCGCTTGAATTGCGCGCTCGAAGGCCTCGAGGTCAAAGCGGTAGCGCTCGCTGTCGAACCTGAGCGGCGCCGTAGCCAGCCGGCGCCCGTTGATAAGGACATCATGGTGGAAGTGCACGTATACCGGCGACTGAATCAACACCGAGTCACCTGGCCGGGAAAAGGCATGGATACGGGTCTTGAGCGCGGCAATGACACTGGCCACCGGCACAATCCATTCCTCGGCGACGTGCCAACCAAAGCGCCGGCCCTGCCAGCCCGCTACTGCCTTAAAGTAGCTCTCCGGCAATGAGGAGTAGCCGAACACACCCTCGGCCACCACCCCCTGAATAGCCTCAACGACTACGCTGGGAGAGCGGAAGTCCATATCCGCCAGCCACATCGGGATCGGCTCGGCTTGCACCTCCTCCGGTGTGAGAAAGCTGGTCGGAAAGCACCACTTCATCGAGCTGGAGTCGCTGCGATCCACGATGCCGTCAAACTCGAACTCTGAACCCATTACCATCACATCATTCCCTCAAACATTCATCATTGCTGTTTCAGTTGGCAGGGCTTGCAACGCGTCATGAACTCCGCCGCCAGCATCAAGTACGCCAGCGAAATTGGTCACGAGTGACTTGTGTGTAATGCAATGCGCTGAGGCCCGGCATGATTATGGCGATCGCGTGGGCGTCCGCGATCTGTATGGGATCATAGTTGTGGTTTTGTTCGTGTCGGTATCGAGACGGTGATGGTAGTCCCAGCGCCGGGCTCGCTCTGGACCAACAGGTCGGCGCGCAGGACGCGTGCGCGCTCGCTCATGCCCAGCAGCCCGTAGGAGTATCCATGCCGAGCGAGGTCGGGACTGAAACCACGCCCGTTGTCGGCCACGCTGAGCGTAATGCCCTCGATGGCGCAGTCAAGTGTAACCGTGACGACCGAAGCGTCGGCGTGCCGGGCCACGTTCGTCAGCGATTCCTGGGCGATGCGGAAAACCGCGGTGGCCTGCTGGTCGTTCAGTTCCGTCCCGCCGCCGTGCACGTGGAGCCGGCATGCCGAGCGACTGCGGCGCGCGAAGTCCTCGGTCAGCCACTCCAGCGCGGGCACAATGCCGAAGTTCAGCGCCGCCGGACGCAGGTGGCTTGCCACGTGCCGGACCTTTCCGAGGGTCTGCTCCACCAGCTCTCGCATCTCGCCGAGTTTGCGTTTGGCCCTTTCAGGGTCGGCCAGCTTCATGCCGAGCAGCGAAACGTCCATCTTGAGCGCAGTCAGCAACTGGCCGAGCTCGTCGTGAATTTCCATCGCGATGCGCTTGCGTTCTTCCTCGCGTACGGATTCGAGGTGCGTGGAGAACTGCCGCAGCTGGGCGTGGACTGCCTCTAGCTGATGGTGCGAGCGGCGCAGCCGGAGCAGGAAGAACGCGGTGCCGCACAGCATCAGCAGGCTGCCGCCCAGCACGGTCCACAGCCATTGCTGGCGCAGCATGTTGGCGCTCAGTTCCGCCTTCTGCTGCAGGTTGCGCGTGGTTAGCTCGTCGATCTGGCGGCGGCGGCTGTCCGACTCGTACTGGCGCGCTAGGGCCATCGCGCGCGCGCTGGTCTTCTCGCGCGCAGCCTTGACGGCCATCTCGGCGCCTTCAGCGGCCAGATCATAGGCGCGGTGGTAGTCGCCGGCGGAGGCCGACAGCGCCGCTACGCGCCGGGCACTCTCACTCAGGTAGAGCGGGAAGCCGATTACGCCCGCCAACGCCCGCGCGTGCTCCGCTTCGGCGAGCGCCCGGCCGGCATCGCCAGCCGCCAGGTGGTTGTCGCTGCGCGCGTTCAGCGCGTACCAGAAGCCGATCCGGTTAGGGTGGCGCTGGTAGATGGCCGCCACCTCGTCGAGCAGTTGTAGTGCCTCCGCCAACCGGCCCCGCTCGCGCATTTGCTCGGCCAGAGCGAAGAGTCCCATGCTGATGCCGGTGGGCGAGCCGACCATGCGAAAATTCGCGATGGCCTCGCCGGTCAATGCCTCCCCTGCCGCCGCGTCGCCGAACTCTGCAACGGTGGAGCCCAGGCCGGCTAGCGCGTAGCCCTCAAGCAGCTTCGATTGTGCCGCGCGCGCCTCGAGGCGCATCTGCGCGTAATGGTGCAGGGCCTCGGTCTTATGGTCAGTCTGTCCAAACGAGAGCGCCAACCCCTGGTGGGCATAGGCACGCGCCAGCGGGTCGTTCGTGCGGCGAGCGATCTCCAGGGACTGCATGCACATCGTGATCGCCTCGTCGATTCTGCCGAGCCGCTGATACATCAAGGCCGTGCGCAGCATCGCCTCGCCCATCAGGTCGGGACGCGCCACACCCTCCAGCACAGGGAGGATCCGGGTCGTGACCTCTACCAGTGCGGGGATCCTGGCCTGATTGACCGCAGTGGCCGACAACGTCAAGTAGGCCTCCGCCTGGCCGATGCGATCCGCGCTAGCACGCGCGATTTCCAGCGCCTGTTCGGCATGGCTGGCTGCGTCGTCCGCACGCGACAGGTAAAGCTCGCTTCGGGCCAGCACGTTCAGCGCCAGGGCCTTGTCTGTGGCGCCG
Organism: Cupriavidus sp. UYPR2.512; assembly: GCF_000379565.1. Classification (NCBI taxonomy): domain Bacteria; kingdom Pseudomonadati; phylum Pseudomonadota; class Betaproteobacteria; order Burkholderiales; family Burkholderiaceae; genus Cupriavidus; species Cupriavidus sp. UYPR2.512. The sequence continues at coordinate 7,720 of NZ_KB902857.1, forward strand.
GCGCCGGGCGGAAGGGCCTCCTGTAGGGCCTGGGCCTGGCGAAAGGCTGCCGGCGCGTCGTTCTCCGCGAGCCGGCGGATCGTCGCAACCCGCCCGCGCCATAAGTCGAGCGTATCCGGGGCACTTTCGGCGGAGGCCGGCGCCAGCACCAGAATGGCCATGAGCGCGACGGCCGGCGTCGCGCGCCAAGTGGACAGCGCGTGCGCCAGGAAGTGCCGGTCCCTGCGCTGCGCGCAGTGCTGGCCAGTTTGCTGCCATCGATGCACTGGGGTCTCCGATCAATCCATGGATTGTGCTGCGTCAGAAGCGGAAAGCCGCGACAAGGCTCAGCTGGATGTCGTTGATCCAGTTGTTCTGCGGTCTGTCAGGCGTGCCATAGTACGAGCGCCGCGCAGTCCGCAGCAGGTTCTTGCCTTCGACGCCGATCGATGTGTTGCGGTTGACACGATATAGCAGCGAGGCGTCGAGCCAGCCATAGCCCGCGGTATAGACGGGCACCACGCCAATGCCGGCGAGGCTGGCCACGCCACTGACGAAGCGGTCGCGCCAGCTGTACGCCAGCCGGGTGGTCATGTATTTACTCTCATACAATCCCGTCACGTTGACGGTGTGTGGGGAGACGCCCTGCAGCGGCAGCGTGATGCCCACGCTGCCGCCCTCCGCGCGACTGTCTATATAAGTGTAGTTGGCCTGCACGCCGAAGCCGCGCCACCAGCCGGGCAGGAAATCGAAGAGCTGCTGCCAGGACACCTCGAAGCCCTGTACCCGGGCCGTGCCGGTGTTGCGCGGGCGGCTGACCAGGTATGTCACGCCGTCGTGCACCTCCGGCGTGTTGACGGTGGCGGCGAAGCCGTTTAACCACTTGGAGAAACCGGTCAGCGAGAGCGTGGTGCCAGGGCCAGCATAATGCTCGATCGCCACATCAACATTGTTACCCCTCACCGGCTGCAAAGCCGGGTTGCCCGCCATGCCGCGGTTCAGTGATGGATCGATGGTATTGCGTAGCAAGGTCAGCGACGGTGAGAGCTGGTTGAAATCGGGCCGCGCCGTCGTCCGGGACGCGGCCGCACGCAGCACCAGGTTGTCTGCGGCCGCATACCGAACGCTGGCGCTGGGCAGGAAGTCCGTGCGGACTTCGTCGCGCCGCATCGGCACCGTTGTGCCGTTGGGCAGAGTGCCGGCCCCAAATGACATTTCGTGCGTGCGCACTGCGCGCAGGCCGAGATTGCCGTCCAGCGGCTGTCGCTTGCTCTTGAAGTTCGCCATCAGGTACGCCGCCTGCGTCTCTTCGCGGAGATTCCAGATCGAGACCGCGCTGGCAGCGGCGGGAATTGGCGTGGTAACGCCAAAGGCATTGCGCAACGCCAAGGGATCGCGCTCGAGGGTGGGGTCCCCGGCGAGGACGCCGTCGAAGCGCATCGTGCCCTGTCCCGCGAAGTAGTCGCGATACCGCGACGCTACAAGCAGACCGGGCAGGCTGGTGGCGGACGTGCCACCGACCGGCGCATCGGCAACGAGCAGGCCTGGGGCATTACTGGCGAGGCGGTTGGCGAAGCGCACGCCTGACGACAGCGAACGCAGCACACTGTCCGTGAGCTGATAGTCCCCGTCGAGCCGCAGCGCGGCGAGACTGCCCTCGAAACGCTGGTAGCGGTACAGCACATCCGTGACGCGCAAGTTGGCCGGATCGGCCAAGTCTACGCCGGTTATGGCAGCGCCCGGCGGATTCGCGGCAAAGTCCTGGCGAAATGTCGGCGCGGTGGCGCCAAGCCCGATGCCGGAGAACAGCAGTTGGCTACTGCTGCGGGCATAGCTGGCGTCGGCGGAAAGCGTCAGTGACCGCCCGGTCCATGTGCCGCCTATTGCCGCTTGGCCGTCGCGGTTGGCGGTGTCGCGTGCAAAACTTAGGATCGAAACGGGGGCGCCGGTCCAGGTGACCGAGCGCAGGTTGGGCGTGCCTGGGAACAGCGTCGCGCTGCCCGCGGCAAACGTCGCGGGCTGCAACATGTTGAGCTGGTAGGAATCCTGGCGGGTAAGAAGCTCGGCGTAAGTGCCTTCGGTGTATAGCTCAAGTTGTCGGACCGGTCGCCACTGCAGCGCCAGGCTGGCCGTGGTGCGTTCCCGCTGGCCTGCGCTGATCGTGTTCGCGCTACCGCCCGGTGCGTAGACGGTCTGGCCCGGCAACAGGTCAGTGCGTGGGACCGGCTGCCCTGTCCCTTGTTGGTCCTCGCGCCAAGCACGCCGCTGGCGTGAAACATTGAACAGCGCGCCGAACTCGCCAACCTCGCCTAGGTGTCCGCGGTCGCTCGCCAGCAGAGAGAACTGAGGCTCGGCTTTCCGTACGAGGTCGCCGCCCGTCACCCGGGCCGAGGCGGCGACCACACGGTCGGCAAAGTCAAATGGGCGATACGTGCGTAGGTCGACCGTGCCGCCAAGGCCTCCCTCAAGCTGGGCCGCCGAGCTAGTCTTGTGGATGGTGATGTCGCGTAGCAATTCGGCGGGGATGTCGGCGGCATCGAGTATGCGGCTCAGGCCCGCAGTGAAGATTTCGCGTCCGTTCAGCGTGGTCGTGATCTGGTCCAGGCCGCGGATCGTGATACCGGTGGCTTCGCCGCGATCCCGTTGCGCCTGCACGCCGGGCAAGCGCAGCAGCGCCTCGGCGACGCTGTAGTCGGGCAGCTTGCCGATGTCTTCCGCCACCACGGCATCGACGATGCCGGAGCTCTCCCGCTTAATCTCCTGCGCTGAGGGGAGCGCGCCTCGCGCCCCGACGACCAACACGGGACGTAGTTCGCCGGCAGCCTCTTGCGTGACCGGAGCCGAGGGGACATGCGGCTGATTGCGGATGTCCGTGTCCTCCGCATACACGATGGTTGGCTGCAGCAGACTTGCCGAAAGCGTTGTTGTAAGTAAATGCCTGCTAAAAATTTGTAACCCCGGCCTAAAGATGAAATCTTCGTGCAATTCTATCGGAGAGCTGGCCGCTATTCGTGAATATCTTAGAGGCGTTTTTTTCACCTGTCGCAGAGTGATCCTCTCTCCTTGTTCAATTTCCCGGAGCCGCAACCGCAATCAAAAAACCTTCTGCGAATATCTGAAGCTCAAGATATTCACGATTAGCGGCGAACCCGCTTGGCCGGATTTATCTAGTGCGACCGCCCCCCCAGTGGCGCACGACTGCACGAAACCCGGCACCCGTGGGACCGAGGAAAAAAAAGCCGTCGGAACAGGGGCTGGGGTTCCCCCATTTTTATCGGACACCCATTAGAAGGGAATGCATTACGTCGAAAGTGGCTTTGCACATTAAAAGGCCCGCGTCCTCGAAACCAAACGGCGGAACTTCCTGCGGACCGATGATCTTGAGCGCATTGGCCATCGTGACAGCCCCGTAGCCGGCCAGCGCAGGGCCATTCTTCTTCGCCGACCCACATAGTTTCCGGTCTTCCCGTGCTGTGCCAGGGCATTGGGGAGGGTAACCTGATCATCGGCCAGAATCGGTCCGCAGTCGGAACGCTGGTCGAGCGATCAAGCCGATTCACCATACTCGTCCACCTGCCTCGCGAGGAAGGCTACGGGCTAATTCCCAGGACGAAGAACGATCCTGCGCATCTGCAGTCCGGCTAGTGATCATCACATGAGGCAACTGTAGACAGCACAACCATCGAACCTAGACCGAGGCAGCTCCTCGACGAATCGATTGTCATGCGGTACCCAACTCGCGCATATCAGAATGATCAACCGTCGAAGAACCGCAGACCCTGGTCCAAATACACTGACAACCAGCAAAGACAGGAAACCGAGCAACCGCGCAACTTGACAAGGTCAATACATATCAGTGTTCTGTCCCATAAATAACTGACATTAGTCTTGCATGCCGTTTCGGCATTTGGGAACGGAGATACCACGATGAGGACGGGCAGACCGAAGGCCGAACTGGTGTTGAGCGAAGACGAACGCGCGCAGTTGCAAGCGTTCGCGCGCAGCCGGTCGTTGCCTGCAGCGCTGAGCAATCGGGCGCGCATCATTCTCAGCAGCGCGGACG
>NZ_KB902858.1:0-11615 GCF_000379565.1 Cupriavidus sp. UYPR2.512
CCTGTCCGATTTGTTCGCTGCACTTGCCCAATATCTGCACACCAAGGTCTTTCACGATCTTGCCCGTCATCCAGAGCATCCGGCCGCCTTCACCCGGCAGCGCAAGCTCACCCTGCCGACACTGATCTCCTTCATGCTCGGCAACTTGCGTATGGGCATGCAAGCCGAGCTCGATCAATTCTTCGCCACGCTCGCCCGCCAAAACACCTTGCGCCGTTGCGTCAGTGAACAAGCCTTCGCCCAGGCTCGCAGCAAGCTCGGCGGCGATGCCCAGATGGAACAAGCTGCCGTATCACGTAGATCGATGGCTGCTGAGTCGCCTGCTGCTCGGTGCGTTCGGTAGGATGATTGCTGTTCATTGGCTTCTCCTTTGTCCCCCAGAACGGGGTGGTCAAAAAGGAGCGAGTGCGAGTTCGGCGGGACTCTTGGCCCGGCCGAACTGGCTCACCTCGCTCGCAATCCGTACTGGCGGCGCGGGCGAGGTCTTCCAGTTATGGTTTAGGTTCCCTGGTGAATGATGAGATAGGCGGCGCCTTCAGTACGCGCGGCAGCGATAATCGGTGCCAGGCGGCCCGGATCGCCTTTGAACGCGCAACCGAGGTTCAAAATGGACTCCCAGATACCGTCGTTGCCGTTTCGGCCATGGACATACGTGGCATTGGCTTTCACCCACGCCCACTCCGGCACCTGGTCCGGCGTTTCGTAGTCGCCCACCGCGTCCTGCATCATCACGGACAGCACCTTTTGCGCTACGTCGAAAAGCGGATGCGCTTGCGGTTCACGGACTCCGAGTTGCTCAAGTAGTGCGTCGTACGGCAATCCGATCAGTCTTCGCGTATTCACTGCGGCCTGCAAAATTTGTTCGTACAAACTCGAGCCCCTTTTTTCACCGAAAGTGCCCCCCGAGTCGCACAGCATGCCCAAGGACGCCAACATCCGGCAGTTATGGGGCGGCGCCTCCGCCACTTCTTCCCAGTGATCTGCACCCATGCGCTGGCCGTTCGGCAAAATGATTGCCTGGATGTCGATGGCGGTGCCGTCCTCGCCGGTCTTCGGATCATTTCCGCTCTGGATCCTTAAACGGATATTCGATCACAACCGCGCCATTCTCAAAGAGAAGGCCTTTGGCCTCGAAGTCGATCGGGTAACAGGTATCCGATGCAATGACCTTCACCACGTACGGAAAGAACATGCGCGGGATAATCGGAACGCTGCAAATCTCTTCGTGGGTCTGTTGATTCATGATTCGCTCCCTGTGCCTCAAAGAGGCTGTTGAAAAGAAGCGAGCATCTGCTCGGCGAGGCGCGTGCCTGGCCGAACCAGAAAAGATTCCCCCCGCGCCCCACGGTGGCGGCGCGATGAGGAGGTGTTGCTCAGGCCTTACTCGGTGTCAGGCAACCGCATGACGGTGTGCGCCGGACCGTAGTGACGGTTTTCCCAGGTTTGGCCGACGCCGAGGGCGACCAGGCCAACAATGTCTTCCCAGTCATAACCGGCACCTAGGGTGAAGAAGTCACCGGTGACGGTGCGTGTCTCCGGACCATTTGTGAATGCTTCCGACCACGTCGCGGCAAAGCGCCCCTGGACTGCAAGCTTCGCATATCCAGAACCGGGAACCTCCCCCAGCGCGGCCTTCGCAGTTTTCACCGCCGTGATTCCCCGCACGCCCAGAGGAGTGAACTCCACCGCCTGCACCAGATCGGACAGTACACCGACTAGGTCCGGGCCCTGAGGTTGCGACAATGCGGCAGTTGAATCGGGCGCCGGCTGGTTTGCCTCGTCGAGCGAAATGGCGAAATGAGCCGCAAGTTCCACGATCGGCTGCGCCGTACACTTGACACGATCATCCGTGTGCTTGACGTACGCTTCGAAGAGAAACTCGTCCTTGGAAACTACGAGCACGTCGCACTCGGTACGGACCGAGTTATCTTCGCCCGCTTCCTGCGCGTCATCAGGGTCGGTCTCCGGATCGAATTGCATGTAACTGGCGCGGCCGTCCAACCGTTCGACTTGATACAGGTCGTTGGCTACAACCAGCGCCGCCAGCCTGACGATCTCGCGCGCATACGTCTCGGTTACCTGGAACTTTGCAACCCGGGGCGCTCGTTCCAGGTAGTCGCCACCATGAACTGCAACACGATACGACTTTGGCTGGCTCACCGATGGTGCCGCGGTGGCCGCGCTATTCGGAAGCTGTCCGCGCTGCTCTACATTCCCGCTGTTATTGCCATTCATGGTTCTCTCCTTATGCCCGTGCACGGGCTGCTGATAAGGAGCGAGTCAGGTGCTCGACGAGTCCGAGGGACTGGCCGAACCAGTACTAGTAGAAGTTGCTCGGCAGGCCAGATTCCTGTTGTCAGGACGTGCTGTAGAGCAGGGAGAATTTTGCGCTCTGCGGTGTCGATTGACCCGGCAAGACGGTGGGATATATGTGAAAAGGGGCGGCGAGCGCCTTGAGGTGGGATGCCGTTCAAACGGCTGGCTGCACTATAGCACACCCCCTTTTTGCAGCGACAAACCCGCTGATAGCGGCCCGGCAAGACGTACCGACGATCACGCGCGAGTTGCGTTCCTGGCAACACGCGAGAGCATGAAACTCTTGCTACCGCCGAAAGGCATCACTCGGAGATCATCATGCGTATTGCCAACCCGTCGATCATCGGCCAAGACCTTCACCCGCGCATGGCAGGCCTGCACCTCACCATCCATGCTTGCCAACGAGCCCTTTCCCGCACCGGCCTCGACGCTGAGCGCCTTCGCAGCTTTATCGTCGGCGGCGGCGCTGTCATCCTGCCGTGGCAGAGCGCCATGGGTAATCGGATCCGCACGTACCACCTGCTCTACAACCATGAGCAAGATGCTTTCTTTGTCGCGGTTCTCGCACACCATCCGGCACCGAATGCATCGCCTTGCATCGTGACTGTGCTCACGCAGCACCAGTTCGAGAACGATGCTGGCCCGATCGCTGTCGCGCGCCTGCGCACCGCCGTCTTCCAGGCCCTCGACCCCGTCTCGTTCCGCGCATGGGAGCTGCGCCACTTCCAAGGTGTCCTACCGCCGGCGCGGTACCGCGTGACGACCTGGTTCCGCCGAGACGACGATGCGCCGGGTGCTCGGCCGGCGCAAATGGTATTCCACAATGCCCCGGTCTGCCGGGACTTTGTGGAGACCCACTCGCTAGAGCAGGCAGCGGGCCACCCCGGCTTTCTCGATTGGTACCGCCGGCAGGCGGAGCGGAATGATCTGCCAATCGAGCGCGTCGTGGCGATCCGCATTGCGGACACCCATCCGGTCGAGCTCGACATCAGCGCACCGGCGTTGACGTGTTCGTGCTGCTCAGGCAAAGGTCAGGGCGTGCTCCCGGCCCTCCTTGCGAAGGGAGAGACCCAACAACCGCACTATACGGCTTAAGATCCGGGAATCTCCGCCGACAAGAACGATGTCGCACAGAGTAAGTTGATCCCGTCCAACTGAGGTTTTCGTTTGAGTATTCGAGAAGATACGCGCCGCCGGGCGCTGAGTCGCTATAGCCATGTTATTGGCGATATCCGTGTGGGTAGGTTCGCACGAGAGCAAACGCAGTCCCTCGCCTGCTTGTCCCCGTCCGATCTTGAGGCCGCCATTCGCGGCGGAAACGCTGTCCTTTTGAGCCAAACCGACCCGGAGTGGGGCTATCTCGGCCTCTACGTTCCAGCCCGGGACAAGATCATCGTTTGCGCGGTGACATTGGCCGAAACCGCCTTCGAAGACGGCCAACCCGTTATCGCCGAGCTGCTTGATTTGGACGAGTTCGAGCACAAGGGTGGGGCCATCGACATTGAGGTACGGCGGCGCATTGCCGGCCGTCAGCTCAATCCGGTGGGTTTGCGGGCGTGGGAGGCAAAGCACCTCGACGCAACCTACTCGTGGCCACGCCCCCGCGTGTTCGTCTATTTCGAACTCGACGGCAAGGTACACACACACTACGCGCGTCGCCCCCCAGTCTGCCGGGAGTGGATCGACACCTACGGCCTTGAGAACATACTCGGCCATCCGGGTGTCTGGGAGTGGTTTCGCCAGGTCCTTGAGGGCGCGAAGATCGAACCGGAGACGGTGATCAGCTTGCGTGTCGCCGATGGCGTAAAGATGCGCCTCGACCTCAATGCTGAAGCACACCCCTGCCCCGACTGCAAATTCACTCACTTCCAATTCGAGCCGGACACCGAAGCGGACAAGGCACTAGACGCAGACGACGCCGTCGCCGACGGCGGATCGCCACGCCTCTTCGACTGGCTGTCCCGCGTAGTCAAAGGCATCTGATCCGCTGGCGCTCGAATGTCGGTTTGGCGCCGGTCTTTTTGGCACCACGCCGACACCACGGCGCGGTACAAGGCCAACGAGCACAGCAACGCCACACTCACCCTCTTTGCTTGAAGCCGGAATCATGCCCTCCGACAACTTCTTCGAGACCGAGCTGACATCGGATAAGCCCGAACTATTCGTCATCAGGTCCTCTCCGCAGTCCGTTCGGCCGCAGGACCTGGCCGCGCACTGGGTACCGCCTGGCATGCGGGTCAACGTGCACCACTATTCTCTGTCCTGTGGCCTTGTGTATCTATGTGGCAACGCCGGGCGCGGTCGCCTCGAACGAGTCGAGCCAAGTCTGATCGACGAGAGCCTGGAGATCGGCAAAGAGACCAATTTCATAGCCAGCGGGCTGCCGTACTTCCCAACCTTCGAGGGGATAAGTCCGGACGCGCGGTCGGCCTATCTAAACTGGCTGGCCAGCGGGCGGCGCCATCCAAAGGCGGCAATCGGCTATGTGTACCTGTTTTTCTACGGCCTCGAGCGTCGCGCGGTCATCGACGCCCGTACGGACCCGGCAGCACGGGATGAGATTCCCGCCATCTGCGTCGAGCTGGAGGGGCTGATCGAAACCTACAGGAACGGGACGTTCAACTGGAGGGCCCGACAACTGCTCGCGTTTTGCCACTACATGTACGGGAAGGACGATATTGAATTGCCAGTGCCACCGCTCGACGGGAGCCCGCCGCCGATAAAGGACCTCTTTCGGATTGTGCTGGCAAGGTGCTACCACAATCGTCGTGACCTTCCGGCAGCGTGGTTAGCGGTCTGGTATCTGAACGACCACCGCTTTACGAAGTTGCCAGTGGTGAAACGCCATCCGCGCATCTTCGCCGCGGTCTTCCAAGACCTCTGCAGTCGGCAGTTCGGAAAGCAGCTTGCCAACTGGGCCCCACCCCTCGCAACTAGAAGCCTACAGCTTTCATACACGCCTGTATCGCCTGTGATGCGCGAGGTTCAGGAATCTCTGCCCATGCCTGATGTGACTGCAGTAGAAAGTGGGCTGGGCCAGGTCGTGGAAACGATCGCGAAGGCCGCGGCGGATACGCTAACCCCGTATTCGCGATATCTCAATCGAAGCGGTGCGCACCCCGACGATCCAGTCGCTCGGCTCATGCTACCGTGCCCGCTTTGGCCCGCGCCAGTCTGGGAGCGTCTCGCCCTGACGGTAGCAGATCTGAATGCCGGCGTTGATTTCACCGAACCAACAACGCTCTCCGCTTTCCTTGCGCCACTTGAGGCGAGAAACGTTCTCGCAAAACTGCCACCTGCGAATCTGATCGGTCTGATGAACGGCTACATGGGCATCGGGATGGAGCCGGACCCGAGGCATGGCGCATTCACACCAGATGGCACCACGCCGATCATATTGTTTCGATCGGAGGAAGATCTTCCTTTGCTCGAAGCCAAGCGCCCAAATCAAGGCGCGGAGCTAATGCCGCGTCATTCCAAGCATCACGCGCGCGTCGCATGTGTCGTGTTCCTCGCGGACCTGGTCCGCATGGGCCTGCCGAATGCGGATGCCGCGCTCATGAAGGCGACGGCCATCACGCGGGCATGGGAAGGACTAAGTGTCGCTGCGCATGACCGCCTGCAGGCCTTGCTGATTGTCCTGACAGCACCGGGGGCACCTGCCCTCAAAGGAAAGGGCACATTAAAAAAGCAATTGGATCTCATCGACCAACCTGACCGAGAACCGCTCACGCAAGAGCTTGTGGCGGTTGCCCGCGCGGGCGACGCTCTCGAACTGGTATCAGTAGTCCGGCAGTTGGAAAAGTACTTTGCTTTGCTTGGGGCCCACCCGAAGTCGCTGTATGAGATGGCACACACGGGCATGGACCCTGATGCTCCTGCGTCGTCAGTTGCAGATGGGTCTAAACAAAGCGGTCCGCTCGACACGGCGAGGATCGTTGCCCTGCGCAAGGAGACGGCGGAAGTCGACAGCGTGCTCATCTCGATTTTCGCCGCACCGGTGGACAACGCAGCCGAACTGGCGCCAGCAATGGCCATAGCGCCCGCCAGTTCCTGCTCGGACACCCCGACAACGCCTGTGGCTACAGCGCCAAGCTCGGTCTCCTTCGCCGCCCTTCCCTCGTTGGATTCCCGGCACAGCGATCTACTTCGTGACCTGGTGGATCAGGATGCCTGGGCAAGCGAGGCCTTCGCTGCCCTATGCACGGAACATGGGTTGATGCCGTCTGGCGCGATCGAGAAGATCAACGACGCTGCGTTCGATGCATTCGACGAGGCGTTGCTTGAAGGCGACGACCCGTTCGAGTTCAACCCAGGGCCGCTGGCGCTGCTGCGGAGCCAAAAATAGCGACATTCAAACTCAGGCTCCGGCCCGCCCTATCTTAATATCAGCCTAACCGACAAACCCGACAGCCATTCGAATACCCAATGAAGTTCTATCACTACACAGCTGTGTCGCTCGCCGAATCCATCCTTTCGAAGGGGATTTCTCTCGGTCACGTTAAACACGGCGACGGCAGCATTCGTAACTCGGTTGTTTGGCTGACGACCGATCCCGAACCCACTGGGCACGGTCTGACCACTGGCCAGGAGGTAATGACCGCCAGTCGCGTGGCATACCTGACAAAGGTCCATGGCGTCGCCCCGCGAAATGGCGTCACCATGCACAAATCGAGGGTGCGCCTGACGGTTGAAATTTCGGATGATAGTGGTTTGATAATGCCATTCGTCGACTATTACGCCCGTCGCGGCGAAAAGCCTGATGAAGCCAAGTTGATGGGTCTCTCCGCGTACGTCGAGAACCCGTGGCAATTGCCGCTGGCAAAAAGGCGCCAGCTTATGAAAACGACTGCCACCAAGGAAGGCACATGGTGGCTTTCGTTCGCGCCGATATCCCCCGCTGAGATTACACGCGTGGAGTTCAACACACCAGCCGGGTTCGTCGACTACGACTTCGAGGTTCACGGCAGGCGCCCTTTCCGCGATGCCGGAATGGTGGTTCCTAGCGCCCGCACCCTTGAGTCATTGCGCACACTGGTACCTTGCCGCTACCCCCTTGAGAAGGCGAAGGCTTTCGCCTTTTGCGTCAAGCCAACAGATGCTCCTTTCGTGCTGATTCGCGGCGGCGGGGAGGACTATGCATTCGATGCGGTATCCGGCTCCTCCCTGTTCGGCACTAGTCACCCAAATGGCAATGCATTGTCCGCCTGGGTGCGGCAGCACTCCGCGGAACTACTGGACTGCTGGGCCGAAGCCGTCGACGTCTATTACGCGTACTACCCGGAGGCGGGGACGCCTCGCACCAATATTCAACTGAGCCCGTGACGCACAACTGTATGTCGCACTTTCCTGCCAGCACGGACCAGTGAACCTGAGAAGCCGATGACTTCTAGTACCACCATCCGCCCGCGCGATCGGGACGCCCTCCTCCAAGCCCTCCGCGCCGGCGTTGTCCCGCGCACGGGCCAATACCTGATTCAGGTTGGCCGGGCCCGGGAAATTCAGGCGCTACTTGCCGATATCGAGCATGTTGCTGCTGGCGGCACGGCCTTTCGCGTCGTGGTTGGCGCATACGGTTCGGGAAAGACCTTCTTTCTCAACCAGGTACGCGCGGTCGCCCTCGAGAAGAAGCTTGTGACGATCAGCGCGGATCTGAACCCAGACCGACGCCTGCACGCCACCAGTGGCCAGGCCCGCTCGCTTCACGCCGAGCTGATGACGAACATGTCGACGCGCAGCAAGCCGGACGGCGGCGCGCTCGCCAGCGTGATGGAGAAGTTCATCGGCACGGTTCTAGACGAGGCCCGCAGGAGCGGCGAGGATCCGGAGCAGCTGATTTTCCGCAAGTGCGCCGCGCTCACCGAGATGGTCGCGGGGTACGACTTCGCCGCGGTGGTGGCGGCCTACTGGCGGGGCCACAATGACGGCAACGAATCGCTCAAGCTTGCCGCTATCCGGTGGATGCGCGGCGAGTTCACCACGAAGACCGACGCCCGCCAAGCGCTCGGCGTCCGGACGATCGTGGATGATTCCTCCGTCTACGACCATATCAAGCTGATGGCCGTGTTTGTGCGGCTCGCGGGATACGGAGGCCTCTTTGTCGGCCTGGACGAGTTGGTGAACCTCTACAAGCTCGCGAACGCCCAGTCTCGTAACGCCAACTACGAGCAGCTGCTTCGGATCCTCAACGACGTCCTGCAAGGCACCGTCGAGGGGCTCGGATTCCTGCTCGGCTGTACACCCGACTCGCTACTCGACACGCGGCGCGGGATCTACAGCTACGCGGCCCTGCAGTCGCGACTTGCCGAGAACACGTTTTCCTCTGGCGGCCTGGTGGACTACGGACACCCAGTGCTCCGCCTACCCGCGCTAGCGCGCGAGGACTTCTTTGTTCTGCTGGAGAAGATCCAGCAGGTGTACGCTTCCGGCGACCCGGCAAAGCTCTTGCTGCCAGAAGAAGGCATTGCAGACTTCATGGCGCATTGCGAGAAGAGGATTGGTGAAGCCTATTTCCGCACGCCGCGCACAACGATCACGTCGTTCATCAACTTGCTCGCACTTCTCGACCAGTATCCGGACACACCGTGGGATTCGCTGATCCAGCGTGTGGAGGTTGCCAAGGACAACGGGGCTGCAAGGGAAGCCGAGGTGATCGCGGACGGCGGTGTAGATGAAGGCTTGTTTGAGTTCAAACTCTCAGCGCGCGCCCATGGCCACGCAATCGTCCAGCTTTGAACTCCTACATCCGCTGATCCAGGAGTGGATCTGGCAGTCCGGCTGGACAGAACTGCGCGATGCCCAGGAACGGTCAATTCCGCCAATCATCGCCGGCGATTCGGACGTTATTATCTCTGCCGCAACCGCCGCCGGCAAGACAGAAGCTGCGTTCCTGCCGATCCTGAGCCGCCTGCTGGCTCCGGATGCCGCCGGCCACAGCGCGCTGTGCGTCTCTCCACTCAAGGCGCTGATTAACGACCAGTGGGACCGCCTCACTCAGTTGTGTGAGACGCTGGAGATCCCAGTAGTACCGTGGCACGGCGACGTCGCCGCCAGCCGCAAACAAACCTTCGCCAAAAAGCGGGCCGGGTGCGTGTTGATCACCCCTGAATCGCTGGAGGCGCTTTTCTATAACCGTGGCTCGGGGGTGGCGGGCCTCTTCGAACGCCTCGACTATGTGGTGGTCGATGAACTGCACGCCTTCATGGGCAGCGAGCGCGGCATGCAGCTACAGAGCCTGCTCGATCGCCTTGAGATGACGCTTGGCCGGCGCATTCCGCGCATCGGACTCTCCGCCACGCTTGGCGACATCCAGCTCGCCGCCGAATTCCTCCGGCCAGGCGAAGGCGCCAAGGTCACGATCATCGAGAGCACACAGGCTTCGTCATCGCTGCGCATCCTGATCAAGGGGTATCAGGACGGCCCGCCGCAACTATCGGATGAGGAAGTCGAAGAGCGCGTGAAGAGCGGGCAGCCCGTTTCCGCGATGGAAACGGCCGGGCTAGGCATGCTACAGATCGGGCGCCACATCTACAACAACCTCCGGGGCCGCAACCATCTGATCTTCCCGAACAGCCGGCAGAAGGTCGAACAATACACCGCCCTTCTGCGCGCAATGAGCGAGCGTGATTGCCTGCCGCCCGAGTTCTGGCCACACCACGGCAACCTTTCCAAGGACCTGCGGGAAGAAACAGAACGCGCCCTTAAGCAGACCGTCACGCCGGCGTCCGCCGTCGCGACCTCGACGCTCGAGCTCGGCGTCGATATCGGCCCCGTGGAGTCCGTCGTGCAGGTCGGCCCGGCGCCGTCCGTCTCCAGCCTGCGGCAGCGCCTTGGCCGATCCGGCCGGCGGAAGGGTACGCCTGCGATCCTACGTGGCTACGCGCTTGAGGCGCCGCACGATGCCCGTGCCACCCTGCCCGATCGCCTTCGCGAAGACCTGGTGCAACTGATCGCGCAGATTGACCTGCTGCTGCAGCGTTGGGTTGAACCGCCGCGAGTGGGCGGCATGCACCTCTCAACGTTGATCCAGCAGCTACTGTCGCTGATCGGTCAGCGCGGTGGCGTCACCGCGGCAGACGCGTTTCGCCAGCTCTGCGTGCGCGGTCCGTTTCGATCGGTCGGGCAAGAGGAATTCGTCACCGTACTTCGCGCCCTGGGCGCGCGTGAGATCGTGATCCAGGACAGCTCTGGCCTTCTGCTGCACGGGCCAGCCGGCGAGGCCATCACTGGCCATTACACCTTTTACGCGGCATTCTCCAGTCCGGATGAATTCCGCCTGGTTTCGCGCGGCCGTACGCTGGGATCCCTACCGATGACCTCCCCGCTCGCCGAAGGTGACTTCCTGCTGTTTGCTGGCCGCCGTTGGAAGGTCGCGCGGATCGACAATAGCCAGAAGGTAATCGAGGTCGTGCCCTCCGCCGGCGGCCGCGCACCGTCGTTCGGCGGTACCGCAGGCATGGTTCACACCCGGGTGCGCCAGCAAATGCGGCAGATCCTCACAGCCGACACACCGGTGCCCTACCTCGATGAGGAGGCTCAGCGTTTGCTCAATGAGGCCCGCATGACGTTCAAGTCGGTCGGGCTGAGTAAGGTATCCCATGCGGACGACGAGGGGACGCTACGCCTTTTCCTGTGGCAGGGGGACGAGATTCAGACGACTTTGGCGCTTATGCTGAAGTTCTTCGGCATCGATGCCACCAATGAGGGCTTGTGCCTGGCGTTGAGCGGCACATCGGTTAAGGAAGTTGACGAGATGTTGAGGCGCCTGGCCGCAGGGGATCAGCTGCACGCCGCTGACCTACTACGCGACGCGGAGAACCTGGCAGTCGAAAAGTGGGATTCGTTGATTCCGCCGCCACTGCTGCAGATCAACTATGCGTCGCAACTGCTGGATCTGCCGGGTACCTATGAGTTTCTGCGGGGCTTACTTGGGCAGGCCGCGGCACTGCGGTCATGACTAGGAAACCCCTTTCTGCGTGACGGAGTCTTCGGACCAGTGCGTCCGAGCGAAACGTGCGTCGCGAACGTTGGCCTTGGATTAGGGCTACGCTGAACAAGCTGGGTAAATTGAGTGACGCAGGTTGATCAGGAGCCCGTTCGGCCGGAAAAATAGCTGTGGCGACGAGAATTTGCCTTCGCGCGCCCCCAATTGGGGTGTGTTGGCGGGGCGCCCGCCCCGCATTCGCCCTTTACGGGCGGACTGCTCCCATCAGATGCCCTCGACTCAAGTAGAGATTGGCCAGCGCCAGCGCCGTGAAGGCACGGCCGGCATTCTTCTTCAGGCCACGGTAGCGGACTTT
>NZ_KB902859.1:0-11367 GCF_000379565.1 Cupriavidus sp. UYPR2.512
GCTTGATCCTATAACCAGTGTGTTTTGCCTGGTGAGTGATTCGCCTGTGCCCTCGGTTGGCACAATACGCACAACCAAGACTACATCCCTATTCGTGACGCTGGCTTCAACCCCCAGCGTCACAACCCCTCATGCCTGGTGACCATAGCGAGCTGGAACCACCCCTTCCCATCCCGAACAGGTCCGTGAAACAGCTCCGCGCCGATGATAGTGCGGATTCCCGTGTGAAAGTAGGTCATCGCCAGGCTCTTATACTGCAGAACCCCCAGCCCCAAAAGGCTGGGGGTTTTTGCTTTGGCGCGGCGGAAATGCCGTGGCCGTCGCAGGCATGCGTGTCCTCGTTGTTTTCATGCCGCATCGCGGGTCGCCGAGCATTCCGGGACTGCCGGCCTTCTGCTATGGTCGACACCCAAGTGCCCACATGCGGCACGAAGGCGGTTGCAACGCGTGTTTGCAGCAAGTAGTGAGCAATAGCCGGACCCTTGCCGACAGAGCAGGTCCGGATTCGGGTTTCGAGGGGTTACATGACGGCCAAGGTGTTTCGGCTGGTTTTGACTGGGGCCGCCGGCGCGCTGCTGCTGGCAGGATGCGCATCCACTCCCCCTGTTTCGGCGGTTCCTCCGGGTGACACGGCCAATATGGCCGGGACTTCCGCGATAGATTGCCAGGCGTTCGCCCGGCGCATGGCCGCGTACGCGGCAGCGCAGACGGACCCGGCGGTGCCTGCGGTGCCGTCGCCCGACCCGCTGGCTGCCGCCAACACCAGTGCGGCGGAAGCCGAGGCGGGTGATGACGGCGAAGTCGCCGATGCCGCGCCGCCGCCAACCCTGGCCACGCTGCCGTTGTTCTCGGTCTCACCGCATCGCGACCAGTTGCCGGTCGGCTGGCAGCCGTGGACCATCAACCGCAACAAGACGCCGACCCGTTATTCGATGGCGGAGGTCGACCAGCGCGTGGTCGTCCATGCGCAGGCCGAAAGCTCGGCCTCCGGCCTGTATGTGCCACTGCGCGAGCGCGATGCCGGCATGCTGCGCTGGACCTGGAAGACCAGCAGCATCACCGCAATGCCGACAACAGCCTCGGCCCGCGCGAGGACTCGCCGTTGCGCCTGTTTGTCGCCTTCGACGGCGACAAGGGTGCCCTGCCCTTGAAAGACCAGCTGATGTACGAGATGGCGCGGCTGACCACCGGCCGCGATATGCCCTACGCCACGCTGATGTATATCTGGGGCGGACGGCGCGCGGAAGGCTCATTGGTGAAAAATCCGCACACCGACCGAGTGCGCATGATCGTGGTGGATAGCGGCATGAAGCACGCCAATGAGTGGCGTTGCCATGAGCGCGACCTGCGCGCCGACTACCGCAAGGCCTTCGGGACCGACCCCGGCCGGGTCATCGCCGTGGGCATCATGACCGATACCGACAACACCAAGAGCAAGGCCGAGTCCTGGTACGGCGACATCGCGCTGGACTGAAGCGCCCCGGCGGCGCCCTCAGCCGCCGATGGGTTCGGCCAGCGCGAGCAGCGCGAACGAGGCCAGCCAGTGCGTGGACACATACTCGCCCTCGACCGCCTGCGGCAGCGAGGCCTCGAGATGGTCCGACCACGCCCGGATGGCCAGCGGCCGCAGCGGCTCGGGCAGGGCGGGCTCCAGCATGCGCCAGCACCAGGCGCGCGACAGGTTGAGTCCGTCCAGGTGCGAGGTCTTGGGATCGCTGCGATTGGTCACTTCGACCGGCGTCAGCCAGTTGGCCAGTTCCACCTGCCCCGGCACGAACAGCTCCCACCATTCTGAAAACGCGCAGCCGTCCATCACGGCGTGCATCAGCACGGCTTCGGTCAGCCCGCCGGACAGGAATTCATCGCCGCCGGGCTCATACCGCGCCGGGTACTTCTGATCATGTCCGAACCAGCGGTGGGCCCGCCGCACGATGGCGCGCCGCAAGGTGAGGTCCTGGTGCGTGCGTGCATAGGCCATGGCCATCACCAGGGCGAAGGCGCTGTTGTAATGGGTGCCGGTGCGCACCGGGAATACCGCTGCATCGAGGAAATCCGCGAGTTGCCGTGACAGGTGCAATGCCAGTGGCGCGCACGCCTCGGCCCAGGTGGCAGCCTGGGCGTCCTGGCGCGCCAGCGCCAGCAACTCCGCCTGCAGTTTCAGCATCCAGCCCCAGCCATAGGGACGCTCGAAGGTGCGCGAATGGGGCCGCTGGAAGTAGGCCAGCTCGACCGCGATGTGCTCTGGGCGCAGCTGGGCATCCAGCGTTTCGCGGATGCGGGGCGCCTCCTCCAGGTCCGGCGACAGCGCCAGCAGCCGCACCAGCAACCAGTGCATGTGCACGCTGGAGTGCCAGTCGTAGCTGCCGCAGAAGACCGGATGCCAGGCCGCAGGTTCGGCCAGGTCACCGGCGCTGGCCATCATGTGGTCCAGCTTGTACGGATAGCGGCGCAGGATATTGTCCAGCGCCACGCGCGCGAAGCTGCGCGCTGTCTCGCGATCCAGCGCCAGGTGGCCCATCGCGGATGCTCCCCTGTTGTTATCGTTGTGCTGCGCTCAGGTACGTAAGGTCACGCAGGCGCCAGCCACTTCTCCACCAGCCGCACGAAGAACGTCGAGCCGACCGGCAGCAGTTCGTCGTTGAAATCGTAGCTCGGGTTGTGCAGCATGCAGGGCCCGATGCCATGGCCGGCGTCGCGATGGCCGCCGTCGCCGTTGCCCAGGAACAGGTAGCAGCCGGGCTTGTGCTGCAGCATGAACGAGAAATCCTCGGCGCCCATGGTGGGCTCGACGTTGCTGTCGACGTTGTCCGCACCGACCAGTTCGGCGGCGACCGCGGAGGCAAAGCCGGTCTCGGCCTCGCTGTTGATGGTCGGCGGATAGTTGCGGTGGAATTCGTATTCGATGGTGCAGTCGAATGCCGCCGCCACCGCGCGCGCCACTTCTTCCATGCGCCGTTCGATCAGGTCCAGTACCGGCACCGTGAACGTGCGCACCGTGCCGCCGATCCAGGCCTGGTCCGGCACGATATTGGTGGCGTCGCCCGCGTGGAACTGCGTGACCGAGATCACCGCGGTATCGATCGGGCGCTTGTTGCGCGTGATGATGCCCTGCAGCGCCGACACGATCTGCGCCGCCGTGAAGACCGGGTCGTTGCCGTTGTTGGGCATGGCCGCATGCGCACCCTTGCCGCGCACCACGATGCGGAACTCGTTGCTCGATGCCATCAGCGGGCCCGCGCGCGTGCCGAACGTGCCGACCGGCATGCCCGGCCAGTTGTGCACGCCGAACACCGCGTCGCACGGAAAGCGCTCGAACAGCCCATCCTTGATCATTTCACGGGCGCCGCCGCCGCCTTCCTCGGCCGGCTGGAAGATCAGGTGCACGGTGCCGTCGAACGGCTTGTGCTGCGCCAGGTAGCGCGCCGCGCCGAGCAGCATGGCGGTGTGGCCGTCGTGGCCGCAGGCGTGCATCTTGCCGGTGTGCTGCGAGCGGTGATCAAAGGTGTTCGCTTCCTGCAGCGGCAGCGCGTCCATGTCGGCGCGCAGGCCGATGGCGCGCGGGCTGTTGCCGTTGCGGATCACACCGACCAGGCCGGTGGTGCCCAGGCCGCGATGGACTTCGATGCCCCACGATTCCAGATTGCGCGCGACCACGTCGGCGGTGCGCTGCTCTTCGAAGCAGAGTTCAGGGTGGGCGTGGATGTCGCGCCGGATCGCGCGGATTTCGGCTTGTGCCTGCAGGATTTCAGGGATGAGCTTCATGATGCCGGGCTGCCTCGGAGTCAAAGGCGTTAGCGATGGGATACCCCGATCATACGATGCCTCCCGCGAAAGCGCCAAAATGTGGCGATTTCCTGCGCGGTTGCCCGGTTGGCGCAGTGCAATATGCCAGCGCGGGTGGGTTTCCCCGCATTGCCGTGACATGCGCACTGCTGGAACAGTTCATGCTTGAAGTGCCCGGCCGGCAATTCCGTCGCTTTTTGATGCGCCATCGCACCAAAAAGCAGCGCCGCTCGTGACCCGCTGCGCGCGCGCATTGCCGATCCTAAAACGTCTGCTTCACTTCCTACAGGGAGCATTGCGCGATGTCCCTTCGCACTTTCAAGAAGGCAATTGGCGTGGTGGCGGTAGCGGGGGCCCTTGGCCTCGCACTTGCCGGCACCGCCCAGGCCGCGGATCTCAAACTGGCCATGAGTTCGCCGCCGACCTCGATGGATCCGCACTTCTACAACCTGTTCTCCAATATCAACGTCTCCGAGCACATCTTCGACTCGCTGACCAAGATGGATCCCGACAGCCGCATCATCCCGGGCCTGGCCGAGTCATGGAAGCTGGTCAACAACCTCACGTGGGAATTCAAGATCCGCAAGGGCGTGAAATTCCACGACGGCTCCGAGCTGACCGCCGAAGACGTGATCTGGTCGCTGGACCGCCCGGCCACCATCCAGAACAGCCCTGGCAAGTTCGATGTCTACACCAAGGCGATCGTCAACAAGAAGATCATCGACAAGCACACCATCCAGCTGACCACCAACCAGCCCTATCCGCTGATGCTGAACGACCTCACGTCGATCTTCATCGTGCAGAAAAAGGCGACGCAGGGGCTGAGCTCGGATGACTTCGCGCAGGGCAAGGGCATGGTCGGCACCGGGCCGTTCAAGTTCGTCAGCTATGCCCGCGACGACCGGGTCGAGCTGGTGCGCAACAACGACTACTGGGGCGCCAAGCCGGCCTGGGACAAGGTCACGCTGCGCTTCATCCCCAACCCGGCGACGCGCCTGGCGGCGCTGCTGTCGGGCGACGTGCAGGCGATCGAGAACGTGCCCACGCCTGACCTGCCCAAGGTGCGCAAAGATCCCAAGCTGTCGTTCTTTTCCAAGATCTCGCACCGCGTGATCTACCTGTATTTCGATGCCAAGCGCGACAAGTCGCCCTTTGTCACCACGAAGGAAGGCGCGCCGATGGACAAGAACCCGCTGAAGGACGCGCGCGTGCGCAACGCCATCAGCATGGCGATCAACCGGCAGGGCATCAAGGACCGCCTGATGGAAGGCCTGTCCGAGCCGACCAACAACCTGGTGCCGCCGACGCTGTTTGGCTACAACCCCAACCTGAAGACGGTCAAGTACGACCCCGAGGGCGCCAAGAAGCTGCTGGCCGACGCGGGCTTCCCGAACGGCTTCGGCGTGACGCTGCACACGCCCAACAACCGCTATGTCAACGACGAGAAGATCGCGCAGACCATTGCGCAGAACCTGACCCGCATCGGCATCGCCACCAAGGTCGAAGGCATGCCGATGGCAACGTACTCGTCCAAGGGCATCAAGCACGAGTGGTCGTTCGGGCTGCTGGGCTGGGGCGCGCAGACCGGCGAGGTCAGCTCGCCGCTGCGCGCGCTGCTGGCGTGCGAGGACAGCAAGAAGGGCTTCGGCACCACTAACTGGGGCGAGTACTGCAACCCCAAGATGGACGTGGTGCTGGAAAAGGCGCTGTCCACCGTGGATGACAACGAGCGCTCCAAGCTGCTGCAGGAGGCCACCGCAATCGCGATCAACGATGGCGGTATCATCCCGATCCACCAGCAGGTGACCACCTGGGCCACGCAAAAGGGCATCGTCTACGTGCCGCGTACCGACGAGCGCACCTACGCGCACAACTTCAAGCCCCAGTAAGCTCAGGTCAGCCCAGACAGGAGCCTCGGCCGGCGGATTGTCTGCTGGCCGAGTTTGCGGTGCCGCGCATGGCTGCCGCGCCACACCCGGGAAGCGCCACGGCGCGGCCCGGGCGTGGCGTGCATTCGTGCGCGAAAGGAAAGTGGTTCGAACATGCTGGTCTTTATCATCCGGCGCCTGATGCAGAGCGTGGTCGTGCTCTTCGTCATGTCGCTGCTGGTTTTCCTCGGCGTCTTTGCCATCGGCAATCCCGTCGACATCCTGATCAACCCGCAGGCCGACCAGGAGGACATCAAGCGCACCATCGCGGCGCTTGGCCTGGACAAGCCGTTGTGGGAGCAGTACTGGGTCTTCCTGCAGAATGCGCTGCAAGGCAACCTGGGCACCTCGTTCGCGCACGGCACGCCGGCGCTCAAGCTGATCTTCGAGCGCATGCCCGCCACCATGGAACTGGCCATCTGCGCGATCCTGCTGGCGATCGTGCTGGGCATCCCGCTGGGGCTGTGGGCCGGGCTGCGGCCCAAGGGCATCGCCGGCAAATCGATCATGACGGTGTCGATCCTGGGCTTCTCGCTGCCCACCTTCTGGGTCGGGCTGATGCTGATCATGGTGTTCGCGGTGCAGCTCGGCTGGCTGCCCTCGAACGGGCGCGGCGAGACCGTGCGCGTGCTCGGCATTTCGCTCAGCTTCCTGACCGCCGACGGCATCCGCCACCTGATCCTGCCGGCGGTGACGCTGTCGCTGCTGAACATCGCCATGGTGATCCGGCTCACGCGCGCCGGCACGCAGGAGGCGATGCTGCAGGACTACGTCAAGTTCGCGCGCGCCAAGGGGCTGTCTAACACCCGCATTGTCGGCGTGCACGTGCTGAAGAACATCCTGATCCCGATCGTCACCGTGATCGCGCTGCAGTTCGGCTCGATCATCGCCTTTGCCATCGTGACGGAATCGATCTTTGCCTGGCCCGGCATGGGCAAGCTCATCATCGACTCGATCCAGCTGCTGGACCGGCCGGTGATCGTCGCCTACCTGATGGTGATCGTGACATTGTTCATCCTGATCAACCTAGTGGTGGACATCCTTTACAGCATGCTCGATCCGCGCGTGCGCATTGCCGACAACAAGGGCTGAGCCATGAGTGCCGTATCTGTGGAACAAGAGGACAAGACGCCGCCGCCCGCCGCGGCGCGCGAGCAATCGCCGTGGCGGCGTTTTGCCGCGGAGTTCTTCTCCAGCAAGATTGCCGTGGCTGGGCTGGCCACGCTGGTAACCATTATCCTGATCGCCATCTTGGCACCGTGGCTGGCGCCGCAGAACCCCTATGACCTGGCCACGCTGGACGTGCTCGACGCGCGCCTGGCGCCGGGCGAGCAGGCCGGCAGCGGCATGACCTTCCTGCTGGGCTCGGACGAGCAGGGCCGCGACATCCTGTCGGCGGTGATGTTCGGCCTGCGCATCAGTATCGGCGTGGGCGTGGTCAGCACCGTGATCGCGCTGCTGCTGGGCGGCACGCTTGGCCTGCTGGCGGGTTTCCTGGGCGGACGCACCGAGGCCTTCATCATGCGCGTGGCCGACCTGCAGCTGTCGTTCCCGCCGATCCTGCTGGCGCTGATCCTGCTGGCGTTCCTGCGTCCGGGGCTGGGCAATATCGTGATCGCGCTGGTGGCGGTGCAGTGGGCCTACTACGCGCGCACCACGCGCAGCGCCGCGCTGGTGGAGCGCCGCAAGGAATACATCGAGGCGGCCACCTGCCTGGGCCTGTCGCCCACGCGCATCATGTTCCGCCACCTGCTGCCCAACTGCCTGCCGCCGCTGATCGTGATCGCGGCGCTGCAGGTGGCATCGGCCATCACTCTGGAAGCGACGCTATCCTTCCTCGGGCTGGGCGTGCCGGTCACCGAGCCGTCGCTCGGTTCGCTGATTTCCAACGGGCAGCAGTACATGCTGTCGGGCAAGTACTGGATCAGCTTTTTCCCCGGCATCGCGCTGGTGGTCACCATCGTGGCGATGAACCTGGTGGCCGACCAACTGCGTGACGTACTGAACCCGCGCCTGCAGACGCAATAAGGAAGGAGCGGAACATGGCACAACCGACACTGGTGGTCGAACACCTGAAAACGCAATTCCATACGCGCGGCGGCATCGCCAAGGCCGTCGACGACGTATCCTTCACCGTGGGCCGCGGCGAGATCATGGGGCTGGTGGGCGAGTCCGGCTCGGGCAAGTCCATGACGGGCTATTCGATCATGGGCCTGATCGACCCGCCCGGGAAGATCGTCGACGGCCGCATCGCGCTGACCAGCCGCGACGGCGTCACGCGCGACTTGCGCGCGCTCACCCCGGCGCAGCAGCGCGACGTGCGCGGCAACCGTATCGCGATGATTTTCCAGGACCCGATGATGACGCTGAACCCGGTCCTGCGCATCGACACGCAGATGATCGAGGCGGTGCTGGCCCATGAGAACGTGGGCAAGGCGGTGGCGCGCGAACGTGCCCGCAATGCGCTCGCGCGGGTCGGCATCCCGTCGCCGGACGAGCGCCTGCAGGCCTATCCGCACCAGTTCTCGGGCGGCATGCGCCAGCGCGTGGCGATCGCGATCGCGCTGCTGAACAAGCCCGACCTGATCATTGCCGACGAACCGACCACTGCGCTGGACGTCACCATCCAGGGCCAGATCCTGTACGAGATGCAGACCCTGTGCCGCGAATCGGGCACGGCGCTGATCTGGATCACGCACGACCTGTCGGTGGTGGCGGGGCTGGCCGATACCGTGTGCGTGATGTACGCCGGCAAGATCGTCGAGGCGGGCGACGTGCGCCAGGTGCTGGAACACCCCGAGCACCCGTACACCCACGGGCTGATCAGCTCGGCGCCGTCGCGCAATCCGCGCGGCACGCCGCTGCGGCAGATCCCGGGCATGACGCCGTCGCTGCTGAACCTGCCGGGCGGCTGTGCCTTCCGTGAACGCTGCCCCTACGCCAGCGCTGCCTGCAAGACCGAGCCGCCGCTGGAAACCGCTGCCGACGGCCGCCGCCTGCGCTGCTTCCATCCGGTGCTGGCCAACCAGGAGGCGGCATGAGCGCAACTGAACTGCAATCCCGACCGATGACGAATCCTGCCGCTGAAGAGGGGGCCACGCCGGGCGCGCCGATCCTGGAACTGCGCGGCGTGTCCAAGCGCTTCGTCAAGTCGCTCGACGCGGCCGCGCGCATCGCGAACCTGTTCGGCGCCCATGCGCATGAAGAGGTGGTGCACGCGGTCGACCGCGTCGACCTGAGCATCCGTGCCGGCGAGGTGGTGGGCCTGGTCGGCGAGTCCGGCTGCGGCAAGTCCACGCTGGGGCGCATGGCTGTGGGTCTGCATAGCCTGACCGAGGGCGAGCGCCTGTGGCGCGGCACCAACCTGGACCACCTGCCGCCCGACAAGCGCCGCGAGAAGCAGCTGGCGATCCAGATGATCTTCCAGGACCCGTACGCCTCGCTCAATCCGCGGCTGCGCGTGCTGGATATCGTCGGCGAGGCGCCGGTGGTGCACGGCATGGTCGAGCGCGGCGCGCAGAAAGGCTATGTGGAAGACATGCTGGTGCGCGTGGGCATGGACCCGACCGTGCTGCGGCGCTTTCCGCACCAGTTCTCGGGCGGGCAGCGCGCGCGCATCGGCATTGCCCGGGCACTGGCGGTGAAGCCCGAGTTCCTGGTGTGCGACGAGTCGGTGGCGGCGCTGGACGTGTCGACCAGGCCCAGGTGCTGAACCTGTTCATGCGCCTGCGTGAAGACCTGAACCTGACCTACCTGTTCATCAGCCACGACCTGGGCGTGGTCAAGCACATCAGCGACCGCGTGGTGATCATGTACCTGGGGCGGGTGGTGGAATCCGCGCCGACCGAAGACGTGTTCGCCGCGCCCAACCATCCTTATACGCAGGCCCTGCTGGCGGAGGCTCCCAAGCTGGAGGTGGCTCGCAAGACCTATGTGGCGATCCGCGGCGAGATCCCGTCGCCGCTGAACCCGCCGCCGGGCTGTCACTTCCACCCGCGCTGCCCGCATGCGATGCCGCGTTGCCGGGAAGAGCAGCCGCTGCTCAAGGAGATTGCGCCGATGCGGTTCTCGGCGTGTCACCTGAACGACATGGAGTAGGGCGCCTCAACCCGCACTGGTTGTCTCCCCTCTCCCCTTATGGGAGAGGGGAGACAACATGCGGTCACGCTGAGCGCGTCAGCGGATCACCTGGCCCTTCGAATTGATGATCGTCATCTCGACGAACTTCGAACCCACGTGGTTCTCCGGCGTGAAGTTGACGATAAATCCGCCGAGGTCATAGCTGCGCATTGACTCCAGCGCGGTCACCAGTTTGTCGCGCGTCAGGTCCTTGCCGGCGCGGCGCAGGCCTTCGGTGAAGGCCTTGGCGGCGATGAAGCCTTCGATGCTGGCGTAATCGAATTCGCTGGGCTTGCCGGCGGCCTGCAGCAGGCGCAGGTACTCCCGCACGATCGGCAGCGTGGCGTTGCCCGGGTGCGGCATCACCTGCGAGATGATCACGCCGCTGCCCTGCGCGCCGACCTCGTTGGCCAGCGCCTGCGTGCCGACGAAGGAGACGTTGTAGAACTGGCCGTTGTAGCCGCGGCGCAGCGCTTCCTTCACGAAGGCGCCGACGGTGCGGTAGGCGCTGATCATCACCACGGCGTCGGGCCGGGCCTTCATCGAGCCCTGTATGGCGTCGCCGATTTCCGTGGTGTTGCGAACCACGGGCTCGCGCGCGACGATCTGCACGCCGCTGTCGGGCGCGGCCTTGAGCGCGCGCTCCAGACCTTCCAGTCCGGCCTTGCCGTAGGCGTCCTCGTTGTAGACCACGGCCACGCGCTTGAGCCCGGTGGTCCGGATCTGGCGCAGGATGGCCGCGGTTTCCTCGTTGTAGCCGGCGCGCACATGGAAGACGTAGCGGCTGCGCGGCTCGCGCAGCGACTGCGCCCCGGTGTACGGGCCGAAGAACGGCACCCTGGCCTGGATTGCCAGCGGCAGCGCGGCCTGGCTGGTGGGCGTGCCGACATAGCCGAAGAGGGCGAAGACGCGGTCCTCCTCGATCAGCTTCTTGGTGTTCCTGGCGGCGGGCTCGGGCTCGTAGTAGTCGTCCAGCGCCTCCAGCCGGATCTTGCGGCCGTAGATGCCGCCCTCCTGGTTGATATGATCGAAATACAGCCGCGCGCCCGAGTTCATCTGCTTGCCGAGCACGGCGGTCGGGCCGGTCAGCGCGGCGGACTGGCCCAGCAGGATGGTGTCGGCAGTGACGCCGTTTTCGGATGTGGCGGCGGTGCCCGCCGTGTTGGCTGCGAAGGCAGCGCCCGATGCGCCACCCGTGCCGATGGCGCACGCCACCAGCAGGCCGGCAAGGCGGCCATTGACCCCGGATCGGAAAGACATAAACCCCCCGCGAAATGTGGTTCGGTTACCCGTTCGCCGCGTCGGCCGGTCGCTCGCCGGCGAATTGCTCACGTCGTGCGGCATGGTGCGCGTACTGGTCTGTGCCGGCAGCGCGCCGGCACATCATAATCGAATCACTAGTGTCCGGTTAAATTTCGAACAAATTCAATTGGTTAGCGGCGTCGGGAACTTCTGACAGTGAAGAGTCGGGCTGAAAGGCCTGTGAAATAGGGGTTTTCTCGAAAACCGAGACGGACAAAATCTGTAGCAAAGTGTA